>JBGSUF010000331.1:0-2176 GCA_041736285.1 Hyphomonadaceae bacterium
GTGGGGGCGACTTTCAGGGCGATCCGTTCGAGGACATTCTGGAAGGCATGTTCGGACGCAGGAGCGGCAAGCGCGGGCCGGGTCCGATGCGCGGTCGGGATGTGCGCTACCGCGTCGAGGTGGAGTTTGCCGACGCGGTGACCGGGGCGAGACGGCGGCTATCCATGAGCGATGGCAAGTCGTTCGAGGTCGCGATACCGGCGGGAATTGATACCGGGCAGACGCTGCGCCTGCGCAGCCAGGGCGAGCCGAGCCCGAATGGCGGGCCGCCGGGCGATGTGCTGCTGGAAGTTGCGGTGCGACCTGATCCACGTTTCCGGCGCGAGGGCGACGACATCCACATGACGCTGCAGATCGGGCTGAAGCAGGCCGTCGAGGGCGACAAGATGGAAATCGACGCGCCGACCGGGCGGCTGACCGTGCGCGTGCCAGAGGGCTCGAACACGGGCAAATCGCTGCGGCTGCGCGGGCAGGGCGTGCAGCGATCACCCGATCCCGGCCATCTTTACATCAAGCTGGAACTGGTGCTGAACGATCCCACAGACGGCGCGCTGCGCAGTTTCGTGCGGAGCCAGGACGCCAATTAGGGGCGCTCGCGGCGGCGGCGTTCGGCGCGGTTTCCGGCCACTGCGATCAGCTGCAATTGGCTGTTTTCCGAACGGGGCATTCAGCAGGTATTCACGGTCGCGGCGTTACATCGATCGTCATGAAACGAACCATTCTCTCGCTGGCCCTTGTTGGCCTCGCATTTTCGCCGCTCCCCGTCCTCGCGCAGGGGTCGTGGGGACAGTCCTGGTCGCCGTCACAGGCCCGGGAGGCGCGCGAACGCGGCGACATCAAACCGCTGAAGGATATCTTCCGCGATCTGGAGCGCCAGTTTGGCGGCTATCAGATCAGCGCCGAACTGTTTTCGAGCGCGGGCGGCGGCTTTGAGTACCGGATTTCCTGGATGACCGGCGACGGCCGCAAGATCGACCTTGTCGTCGATGCCGAGACAGGCCAGATTGTCGGCGAAAGAGGGACCTGAAAACATGCGCATTCTTGTTGTCGAAGATGATGCTGACCTGCGCCGGCAACTTGCCGATGCGCTGACCCATGCCGGCTATGCGGTCGATCTGGCGGCCGACGGCGAGGATGGTCATTTTCTGGGCGATACCGAGCCTTACGACGCGGTCGTGCTCGATCTTGGCCTGCCCAAGCTCGACGGCATCAGCGTGCTGGAACGCTGGCGTGATGACGGGCGCGATTTTCCGGTGCTGATCCTGACGGCGCGGGACCGCTGGAGCGAAAAAGTCGCCGGATTTGACGCCGGGGCGGATGATTACCTGACCAAGCCGTTCTTCACCGAGGAATTGCTGGCACGTCTGCGGGCCCTGCTTCGCCGGGCGGCGGGGCATTCGGCGCCTGCGCTGGAGTGCGGCGAACTGCGGGTCGACACACGGGCCGCGCGGGCGACGGTGAATGGCGAGCCGATCAAGCTGACGGCGCATGAATACCGCGTACTGTCCTACATGATGCACCATCAGGGCCGCGTCGTGCCGCGCACCGAACTGGTGGAACACATCTATGATCAGGATTTTGACCGCGATTCCAACACGATCGAGGTGTTCATCGGGCGGGTTCGCAAGAAGATCGGGACCGATCGCATCGAGACCGTGAGAGGGCTCGGCTATCGGCTGACCGCTTTGACGGGCGAGAGCGAAGCAGCATGAGCCACGGGTGAGCGAGGCCCCTGCTTCTGTTTCCGAAGCTGAAACCGGCCTGAACAGGCGCGCGGTTGGCGGGTGGCTTTTGCGGCCGGGCCGGTCCCTCACACGGCGGCTGGTCTGGCTGGCCTCCGCATGGATTGCACTGGCGCTGATCGTAACCGGCGCGGTGCTGACATACCAATTTCAGGAATCGGCGCTGCGGCGGCTCGGCAATGTCTTGTCCGAGACGATCGACGAAGCCGTGATTGCCACAACCGTCATGCCGGACGGGTCCGTTCTGACGACCCCGATCATGGACGCCCGGACACTGAGGCTCCTGTCGGGCAAATACTGGGCGGTGGCCGAACCTGACGGACGTGGCGGCCTGCGCACCCTGATCCGGTCCGAGTCGCTCGGTAGCGAGGGACTGGCCGTGCCTCGCGGTCTGGCCGCACAGTTGGCCGAAGCCGCAGGCGTCATCATCACCT
>JBGSUF010000347.1:0-12427 GCA_041736285.1 Hyphomonadaceae bacterium
CGCAAGCGCGACAAGGCCGACCGCAATGCCCGCAAGGGTCGCGGCCTTGCCCGGGGGGTCAGCTTCGCGATGGCCCTCTTCACCCTCGCCACCATGATCTCCGGCACGATCTTCCAGGTCAGCTATATGGGCCGCCTCTGGGAAGAGTACTCCGCCGGCGAACGCATGTTCCTGGTCGTGCAGAAACACCCCCTCACCTTCGCCATCGGCGCGCTGGTTATTCTCTACAACATCGTCCGCTTCATCGCGGACCGCAAATGGCAACAGGAGGCCTGAAACCCATGGCTGCGTCCAAACCCCTCACCCTCAGCGATCCGCGCATGATCGCCGAATTCGTCCGCCAGTCGGAATTCAAGGGCCTTTTCGAGCAGCGCTTCGCGGTGCCGCCGGACATTGCCGCCATGCTGTTTCGCAATGGCGAGCTGGTTGATGCCTTCAAGGGCGGACATTTCTCCGTCGGCGGCCTCGTCAACTCGCTGAAAGGCATGATCGGCGGCTCCAGCCATATCGGCATGCTGATCGCCGACCTGAAGCCCTTTCAGATCCAGACCACGCTGCAGGCCCTGTCTTCCGATCACGTCGAGGTCGCCGGCGTCGTCACCATCGAGATGCAGGTGGACACCGACAAGCCGGCCAACATCCTCGGCATGATGCACGGCGTCAGCCGCGCGCCGGACAAGGCCGATGGCAACAATGACGGTGTCAGCGATTCTGAACGCCTCGGTCGCCTCGCCCTGTCGCGGGCCGATGTCCACGACCGCATCCGTCCGCACCTTGAAGAGCGCGTCTTTGCGCAAGGTGTCAGTCGGGTCTCGGGCGAAGAGCTTCGTGGCAATGTCGGCCTGCAGGACAAGATCCAGGCCGACCTGATGCAGGTCGTCGAACAGTTCGCCGGTCGCATGGGTCTCGTCGTCAACGGCGTGTCCGTCCAGTTCGCCCGCAACGAGTCCGAGGTCGCGGCGATGGAGAAGGCCTCGATCGAGCGCCAGATGGACATGGCCGAGTTTCAGGTCCAGCAGCTCCTGCGTCAGATGAAGATGCAGAACGATGCCCAGACCATTGTGCTTGAAAGCGAGATGGATGGTCTTCGCCTTCAACAGGCCAATGAGGACGAGCTCAAGGACATGGCGCTGATGGGCGAGGTTCGCTTCATCGACGCCCGGGAAACGCAGGCCCGCCGCCAGGAACTCGAAGCCCTCGCCCACGAGGTCGAACTCCTCAAGAGCGAGCGCATTGCCAGCTTCTCCGACGAGATCGCCCAGATGGGCCACGCCGCCAATATGGGCGAGGCCAAGCGCAAGCTTGTCCGGATCAATGAGGACATCGAACAGTTCACCTTCGAAGCCGAAATGCGCCGCAACAAGATTCTCCGCGAATATGGGCGCGAGCAGGAAGACAAGGACTGGGAGGCGCAATTTGGTCGCCAGACCGCTCTGGACAAGCAAAACCTGTCAAACATCCGCGGCATGACGGAGATCGAGCAGCAGACCTACGACCGCGATCATGGCCGCACCCAGGAAAGCCTCGACAACGCGACACGGCGCAAGGCGATGGAGGCCCGGGCAGAGGCCGAAGCCTTCGCCGCGCGGGCCAATGCGGTCAAGAATCTGGAACGCGATCAGATCATGGCGCTCGGCGCGATGCTCTCACCCGATGTCGCGGCCGTTCTGGCGGAGGAAGCCCGGCTGAAGGCGACCAGCAACGAGGACGCGGTCGCGCGCATGGAACAGATGGTCAGCGCTGCCCAGCAGGCCAATGTTCAAAACAGCGCGCAGGCGCTGGAGATGCTCAAGGTGTCGATGGACGGCGCAGCGCGGGTTGCGGCGGGTGCCGGCGGCGGGCGTGATCCCGGTCCGGCGGCGCATTCGGCACCGGCCGGCAGCAGCCCGGCATCTGCCACCGAGCTGGAATGCCCCAAATGTGCGCGCATGAACCCGGCCAGCTTCCGTTTCTGCCCCGGCTGCAAGACGCAGCTGCGGACCTGATCGGAAAAGCGTGCAGGCAAACGAGGCAAAGAGGAGCAGGGCGATGACGCGGACGCTGACACATCCGGCCGGGAAGGCCTGCCGTCACGATGGCTTCACCAGTGATGCCACGGCGAGCTTCTGCGGCGAGTGCGGGGCAACGCTGATGCGCTGCATGGCGCATGAAACCTGTGGCGGTCTGGTCGACGCCACCGGCATGTGCTCGTCCTGCATCTCGCCGCAGCTCTTTCTCGATGCGGGCGCGGTGCAGAATGTAACGGCGGGCGGGGCTGTGGCCTTGCCGCTCCTTCTCGCCAACGCTTCCCCGGCGGGACGGACGCTCTTCGTCACCGGCACATGGACACGCAGCGGCGGACAATGGGACAAGGTCGATCTCGTATGGGACAGGCTGGATGCAGGCGCCGTGCAGCCCCTGATCGTCCGGGCCAGCACTCTTGACCGCGCCGGCTCTCACCAGCTTGAAGTGCTGATCGCCGTCACGACGCGCTGGAAATGGCGGGAGGAGACCTTCCTCCTGTCGTCCAGTCTGGCGATCACGGCGGAGGGCGGCCAGTCGATCAACATCACCCAGAACATCACCAATGCTGGCGGTGACGGGGCGATGGGCGGGGCGAACTATGCCCCGATCCGCGTCGACACCGGCAGCGCCGCCCGGCCCGCATCGGACAACACCTCGCCGCGCCCGCTCGCCCTTGTTCATGCCGGCGCGAAGGAGATCGACTTCAGGCTGCGCGGCATGGAGAGCGGCGTGCGCGTCCTGCGGGGAGTGGAATTCCGCTGGCGCGGCTTTGGACCGACCGAGCATCCGCCCGCCGGACCGATTTGCGCGCCGGACGCCCTCCTGACCTTCGGCCGTGCCCGCACCCGCCAGCGCGGCGGGCAGATCGACGCCCGGATTTCCCTCCTCACTCCGCAAGGCGCGCTGGACGTGGAAGGTTCAAACCACCTTTCCCGCCGCCATTTTGACCTCTACCTTGAGAATGACCGTCTCCATGTCCGCGCCGAAAGCGAGGCCGGTCTGGGGGTGAACGGCAAGAACTGGCCGCGCGGCACGCCCGTGGCACTGCGCGACGGCGACATCATCACGCCGCTCCACAAGGCGGCAGACCGCCTCGCCGTGCGCGTTGCGTTTGAAACCCATTCGGAGGGCGTGGTCGTCGTCACGCTCACCCGGACACCGAAATCCCCCGAAGGAGAAGGCTGATGAGCCATTGCCCACAATGCACGGTCGAAGTCGGTCCTGGCGACCGCTTCTGCCACAACTGTGCCTGCGATCTGCACGAGAATCCGCCGGTGAGCGCGCCTTCGCCGACCCCGATGATGACGATCAGCGCCGACGAGACCATTGACGCCGACAAGACGACCGGCACGCTCGGGCGCCGGACCGCGACCGAACAGGTCATCCTTGAGCCGGGCACGATGTTCGCCGCGCGCTACAAGATCGGCGCACTGCTCGGCAAGGGCGGCATGGGCGCCGTCTATGCCGCAACCGATGAGGTCTCCGGCGAGGAGGTCGCCATCAAGATCATCCGCAGCGACCGTGTGCAGGGAGAGAAGGCGCTGCGCCGGCTGATCGAGGAGGGCACGACCGCCCGCAGCATCCGCCACCCCAATGTCATCGCCGTCCACACGGTCGAGCTGAACGATGGCCAGCCCTTCATCGTGATGGAGAAGCTTCAGGGCAAATCCCTGCGCGCCTGGCACCGGGAGCAGCTTCAGGCCCGCCGCGATGTGCCCTTCAAGGTCGCCGCGCGGATCATCGCTGAAATCCTAGACGGCCTTTCGGCGGCGCATGCGCGGGGCATCGTCCACCGTGACATGAAGCCGGAGAACGTCTTCATCATCGGCGCGCCGACGGCCGAGCGGGCCGAGGTCCGCATCCTCGATTTCGGCATTGCCAGCGCCGTCGACGCACAGTCCGCGACCAGCGGCACAGGTTCGACCGCCGGCACGATGGGCTATATGGCCCCCGAACAGGAGAACAACGCCGATCTCGTCGGCCCGGAGGCGGACGTCTACGCCGTCACCGTCATGTTCTACGAGCTCCTGATGCAAAACCGCCCGAGCGCGCGCTGGAAACAGCCCTCCGGCGCACGCCCCGATGTGCCCGCCGGCATGGACAGGCTGTTTGATCGCGGCCTCGACGATTACCCGAAGTCCCGTCCCGCCAATGCCAAGGCCTATCTTGAGGAGCTCCAGAAGGTTGGCGAAGGCAACTGGCTGTCGGTGATCAAGGGCAAGTATGACGACAACCAGCGCAAGCAGTCCCACCGCTGGGCCCCGATGTACAAGGCGATGGGCTTTGAGTGGGAGAAGGGCCAGCCCTTCCGCTACACCCGCCGCAACTGGATCGCGCTCGGTGTCTGGTCCGCGGTCTTCATGGTCGTGCTCAGCGCCCTGGGCGCCGGGGCCAGCATCATGAATGGCGCCTTCTCCGGTTCCGGCTCCGGCTACGCCTATGACAACAGCGGTCGCAGCGACTTCATCGACGATGACGATGACGATGATGACATCCGGCCCGTCACACCCCAGCGCCCCTCCGGCAACACCGGCAATTATTCCAGCCTGTCGGGCAACTGGTATGGCACCGACCTGCAGCTGCGCACCACAGTCACGAGCGGCGGGAATTTCCGCGCGACCGGCTATGTTCAGGCCGCAGGCGTCACCGCCTCCTTCAGCGGCGGCTTCTCCGGCGGCGAACTCTCCGCCGTCATCTCCGCCCCCGGCGAGGGCAATGTCGGAACACTGCGCGGCACCATGCAGTCCGACGGCCGGCACATCGCGATCACCATCTACGACGGCTACGGCAACGCCGTCGCGCAAGACAGGTTCTGCATCAATCACAGCGAATAACACCCGCCGGAGCACCGGCGCGAACAGGGAGGACGTCATGTCGAAATTCATGGGAAGTTACCGGATTGACGGGTGTTTGATGCCCACCACCCCGGTCAATGCGCCGATGCTGCAGGTCGATGCACCGCCCGGCGGTATTCCGCGCCGTGTCGACCTTCGCGCCATGTGCTCGCCGGTCGAGAACCAGGGCGATGTCGGCTCCTGCGCCGCAAATGCCATCGTCGGCGCGCTGGAATACCACCAGCTCACCGCCAAGCAGCCGCTGACCGACCTGTCGCGTCTGTTTGTCTACTACAATTCACGAAAGCTCGCCGACAAGGAGAATGAGGACGCGGGCACATTCATCCACCATGTGATGGCGGCCGTCATGGCCTTTGGCGCATGCCCGGAAAACGTCTGGCCTTATATCGAGGCGATGTGGCGGATGCGCCCGAACGAGGCGGCCTATCATGCCGCCCAGCGCTTCACCGGCGTCGAGTATGCGCAGGTGCCGGTCAACACCACCGCAACGATCAACGCCGTGGCGAACGGCCTGCCCGTGGTGTTCGGCATGTTGCTGTCAGAGGCGCTCTGGGGGCCAGCCGGGCAGACCGGCGTTATCCGCGTGCCGGAGGGTAACTGGCCGCGCGGCGATGGCGGCCACGCCATGCTGATCGTCGGTTACGATCTGGACGGGCAATACTGGATCGTCCGAAATTCATGGGGAGAGAGCTGGGGCGGGCCGGAGCGCGGCCATGTCCGCGTCCCGTTCGCCGTCATGGATCACTATGCCATGCCGTCGCAGTTCTGGACCATTGGCGCGATCAGCGCGAAGCCGCAATTCTCCCTGCTCGGCGCCAGCCAGGGCGAGGCCATTCGCCAGACGCAGGCGAATGCACCGCGCGAAATGGCTGATGCGCTCGCCCAGTTCAAGTCGGGCGTTGCCGCCGATCTCGAAGACCGGCTGGCGGCGGCCAAGAAGAACTTCCGTGACCGGCTGCGCGGCCCCGGCGCTGGGGGTGGATACTGATCAAGGATTGATTTCGGTTTGCGTGTCCGGTTCGAGCCAGCCGGCACGTAAAGGAGAGAGATGATCGCCGCGCGCGCCATCTCTTCAACACTTCCTTCGCGTGGGGGGACCACACGGAGGCGGACGCACACGGAGCCCCGGGGACAGCCGTCCTCCCGTGTGCGTCCGCACTTTTTTAAGTGCCAGGGCGGCCTCACTCGGCCTTGCGGAAGTCCCAGTCCATCTCCGCCGCCAGATAGACGAACACGGCATAGACCGCGACATTCTGCCGGAAGCTGTCGGCGTTGATCTTGTCGAACGTGTCATCGGGCGTGTGGTGATAGTCGAAATAGTCGCTGCCATCCTGCGTCGGCGTGACAACCGGCACGCCCGCGCGTTTCAGCACCCCGATGTCCGGCCCGCCATTGGCATTATTGTCGCCGGGAGAGACGCCGAGTGGTGCCAGAGCGATCTGAATCGCCCGCGCATAGGCCGTCGCGCCCGCGCCAAAGCCGGTCTGGAAGCGCCAGATCGGCCCGGCCCCGAAATCGCTTTCCGACGCCAGGATGATCTGGCCAAGCGTCTCGGAATTGGCCCGCGCATAGGCGTCGGCGCCAAGCAGCCCGACTTCCTCTGCGCCATACAGCACCACCCTGATCGAGCGCTTTGGCCGGACGGGCAGGGCGTCGATTACCTTGGCCGCACCGACCACAATGCCGCAGCCGGCCCCGTCATCGAGCGCGCCGGTGCCAAGGTCCCAGCTGTCGAGATGGCAGCCGATCAGCACGTATTCGTCCGGCCGGGAGCGGCCCACCAGTTCAGCCACCACATTGCCGGACGGCGCACCCTCGCGCGTTTCGACCTGAATGTTGAGCTTCACCCGGACCGGGCCGCGCGCCAGCAGGCGAGCAAGCTGGTCAGCGTCCGGCGGCGACAGTGCAGCGGCGGGGCCATGACCGACCGCTTGTCCGCGAAGCATCATGCCGGTGTGGGGAAAGCGCCGCCCTTGCGTCCCGACGGAGCGGATGAGGCACGCCACGCCGCCCTTCTCAACGGTCGCCCTGGCACAGTTGCGGCGCTTGCCGACAGCCATGCCATAGCCAGAGCCATCCTGTGTGCGCGTCATCATTTCGTCGATGAACACGATCTTGCCGACGACATCGGTGCGGTCGGCCGCGTCAAGCTCGGCCACGCTGGTGAAGCGTACCACCTCGGCGGTCAGCCCGCCGCTGGGGGTCGCGGCCGATCCGCCGAGCGCGGTGATGACCAACGATTGCGGGGAGGGGGAGACGACTTCGGCGCTCTCGCTGGTGCGCGACCAGTAGGGAATGGTGAAGTCTTCGGTGCGGACACGGTCGAAATTCAGCTCCTTGAGTTCGCGCATCGCCCAGTCCCGCGCCCGCGCCTCGGCCTCGGAACCGGCGAGGCGCTGACCAACCTCTGTGGTCAGGTCTTCAACGAATTTCAGGCCGACATCATCGCTCAGACCCGCGAGGCGCAGCGTTTCCAGCGTCTCCTGAACGGCGCTCGGCACCGGGGCCGGTTCCGGGAGGGTCTGGGCCCGAGCGGCCATCATAGTCGTAAGCGCGAAGGCGAGGGCAAAGCGGGCAGAGTGACGTGTCATCATGCAATCTCCGGAACAGGCGGCCAGCATAACGCATGACGCGCATTCGCCAATGCCCGATCGTCCATGCCCGATCGTCCATGCGAGATCGTTCATGCAAGATCGTCCATGCGGGATCGCCCATGCCCGGTCGCCAATCACCGATCATTTGGGCAGCCGCGCCCGGCGCGCTGAGGCAAAGTTTGCAAGCGCTGCTTAACCGGGCTTTCAGGCGAATGCGCTAGCAGTTTCCGGATGGAAGCGGTTTTCGAAACATTGCGGGACATGCTGAGCGCCGATGTGCTGACCAGCGGTGGCTGGGTCGCACGGGCTGGCGGGGGGGACGTTGTGGCGCCGCCGCGCTACTGGTGGCCCTATCTCCTTGGCGCGCTGGCGATTGCCTGCGCCGTTCATTTCGTCCAGCGTCGTCGCGGGGCAGGGCCAAAGCGCACCCTGCTCGCTTATCTCTTTCCCCGCCGCATCTGGACCAGCGCCAGCATTCGCGTCGACTTCAAGCTGTTTCTCGCCAATCTCCTTTTCGGCGTGACGCGCGTGTCGATGATGACGGCGTGGACGGCGGTTCTCGTCATGATTCTCGGCATCGCAGCGCCGGCGGCCCCATCGGCCCCGCTGTCCTGGCAGGCGACCTTGTTCATTGGCGTGGTTCTGGCGCTGGCGTTCGACTTTTCCGAATGGCTTGCGCACTGGGCCGCGCACCGCTTTCCCCTGCTCTGGGCCTTCCACCGCGTTCATCACAGCGCGGAGGTCATGACCCCGTTTACCGCCTCGCGCCTTCATCCGGTCGAGATCATTCTTGAGCAGATGTTCGCCGCTGTCGTTGTCGCACCCGTCCTGATCGGCATCTGGCTCGTCTTTGGACAGATCGATCTCTGGCTCGTCTTCGGCGTCAACGCCGTTTATGTCGTCTCCCTCCTGAGCTTCACGCATCTGCGCCACAGCCATGTCTGGCTGAACTTCCCGAAGCCCTTGTGCTGGATATTCTCCAGCCCCGCCCAGCACCAGATCCACCATTCACGCCACCCGCGACACTGGGACCGCAATTTTGGTGAGCTGTTTGCTTTCTGGGATCTGATGTTTGGCACGCTCTACCAGCCGGAAGGCAAGGAGAGGCTCGTGCTCGGCCTTGCGCCGGAGGACGCCGTCCACCGCCCGCGCCCGCACCAGACCCTCGTCGACGCGCTTGTCGAGCCGTTCTTCTACCTCCTGCGCCGTCACCGTGCCCGAAACACCCCTCAGTCCACCCTCAATCCCCCCTCGCTGACGCCGGTTTCTGCGTCCGAACTGCCGGATACCACCGCATGAACCGCGCGCTGTCTGCCTATCTTGATGCGATCCGCTTTCTTGCAGCCCTGGCCGTGCTCGTGTCCCATTGGGCTTATGAGCGCTTCACCGGGGGCGAGTATGAATGGATGCGCCGGGCCGACATGGGCGGCGACGCCGTCATCGTTTTCTTCGTCATGTCGGGACTTGTGGTTGCCTTTGCGGCCGACCGCCGCGCTGCTGACGGGCTGAAGGGGTTTGCCGCCGATCGCCTGTCGCGCCTGTGGAGCGTCGCGATTCCGGCGCTCGCCGTGACCTTCCTGCTCGACCCTGTCGGCCTGATGGCAAACCCGTCCGTCTACGAACATTTCTATGCCGGGGACTCGGCTGGAATGCGCATTCTCTCCGCGCTCAGCTTCTCCAACGAGCTCTGGTTCACGTCCGTCCGGCCCGGATCGAACGGACCGTGGTGGTCGCTGGGCTATGAGGCCTGGTTTTACGCGGCTTTTGGCTGTTTCGTCTTCCTGCGCGGACGGGCGCGGCTCTATGCGACAGTGGCTGCGCTGCTCCTGGCCGGCCCCAAGATCTGGCTGATGATGCCGCCATGGCTGATGGGTGTTGCCCTGTGGCATTGCATCCGTCTGGGCGTTTTCGCGCGCATCGGTCGCGGAGCGGCGACGGCGTTCGCGGTCCTGCCGGTGCTGGCCTTTGCCGCCGCCCACGCTTGGCAAATCCCGGCGCTGCTCAAGGGGCTGACCTTCATTTCGCTCGGCCCGAACGCGTTCGAGGCGCTGGGTTATTCCGACACTTTCCTCTGGGGAAGCGTGCTCGGACTGCTCCTGTCGGTCCATCTCGTCGGCATCATCGCCCTGTCGCGCCATGTCGAACCACGACCGCAAGCGCCCGTCCTGCGGGCCGTGCATTGGCTGGCGGGCGGATCCTTTGCCCTCTACCTCGTCCACTATCCGGTGATGCAGTTGGTTGGCGCTGTCCTTCCCGGCAGCGTCACGGACATTTGGCGACAGGCGCTTGTGCTGCTGGTGCCGCTCCTTGTCTCCTACGCCTTCGCCGAAGTGACCGAGCGCCGACGCTCAGGGCTTCGCATCGTATTGCGCAACATTCTCAACACAAGCCCGCCCCGCTCCCAAACTGCTTAACCCTGTATTTACACAAGTGGGGCGACCCTGTTCCCCGAAACGATCACCTGGACTTGCAAAGGAGATTCGATGTCCATCCGTACGCCAGACGCCTATTATGGAATATCGGATCTGATGCCGTTGCCCTTACGGACGTTGCTTGCACCGGCGATCTGGCTGAAGCGCGGCATTGGCGGCGTCCTGTTCGCCAGCCGCCGCAAGGCACCCTCGGCCAGCGAGATCATCAAGCCGGGCCAGCCCACGTTGCCGCCGCTGCTGACCTATGAGCCGCAACAGCGCGCCGGGGACTCCCCCGCCGCCTGACCGGCCTTGAGGCTGCCTTCACGAGGTGAAGGTTCAAATCTGCCATTTCGGTGCCTTTGGCGCCTTCGGTGATCATCACGCAAACGGGTGATGACGCCCGGTCCCCCGGCCCCGTCGGCGGCGGACGCGATCGTGCGGGCCGCTTCTCCCGGTCCTGTGACGGCGCAGGCCGAACGGGCCGCCCCGTTCACGGCGACACCCTCCACAACCATCACAGCGAGCGCCTCACCGACGCTCCCACGATCATGGTTTGATACCCCGCTGCGGCCAACGCGCCATCCGCCCGGAGCGTCACCACGCCCCGGTTGATTTGCCCCGCCCCGGTTTCTGCCCGGGAACTCAGGCCAGCGAGGCGTCGATCGTCTTGCAGGCTTCCACCAGCCCCTGCACGGAGGCGACGGACTTGGCGAACATCTCCTGTTCGGCGGCGTTGAGGCCGAATTCGATGATTTTTTCCGCGCCGCCTGCGCCGATCATCGTCGGCACGCCGACATACATGCCGCTCAGGCCATATTCACCGGCGCACCATGAGGCGACCGGCATCACGCGCTTCTGGTCGTTGAGGTAGGATTTGGCCATGGCGATGGCGCTCTCGGCGGGGGCGTAAAAGGCCGAGCCTGTCTTCAGCAGGGCCACGATCTCGCCGCCGCCCTTGCGGGTACGCTCGACAATGGCGTCAAGCTCTTGTGGGCTCATCCAGCCCTGCGCGACCAGTTCCGGCAGCGGCAGGCCGCCAACGGTGGAGTGGCGGACCATCGGCACCATGTCGTCGCCATGCCCGCCGAGCGTCCAGGCATGAATGTCGGCCACCGAAACGCCGGTCTTTTCCGACAGGAAGTAGGCGAAGCGGCTGGAGTCCAGCACGCCCGCCATACCGACGACCTTGGCGGTTGGCAGGCCGGAAAACTGCTGCAGCGCCCAGACCATCGCGTCGAGCGGGTTGGTGATGCAGATGACGAAGGCGTTCGGCGCATGGGTCTTGATGCCGTCGCCGACGGCCTTCATCACCTTCAGATTGATGCCGAGCAGGTCATCGCGGCTCATGCCCGGCTTGCGCGGGACGCCCGCGGTCACGATGCAGACGTCGGCGCCGGCAATGTCGGCATAGTCATTGGCGCCGCGCAGGCTGACGGAGGAGTTGTAAACCGGCGTGCTCTCGGCGATGTCTAGCGATTTGCCCTGCGGCAGACCCTCGGCAATGTCGAACATGACCACATCGCCCAGTTCCTCACGAGCCGCGATGTGGGCGAGCGTCCCGCCAATCATGCCCGAACCGATAAGTGCGATCTTGCTGCGCGCCATGCCTGTCTCCTCGAAACCCATGAAAAATGAAGATTTGCGCTGGTCTAGCCGAGGGTTCCGGCGTTCGCAATGCAACAAAGGGCGCAGATCCGCCCTCACGGCGATCACGTTTTGCGCGCAGCCGCCTGCCGGATCGCGTCAGCAAACCGTGTCGCGCCCTCGCACACCAGCGAGACCACCGCGCCGTCGCCCATGTGAATATCCACCGCCTTGCGCGCCAGCACCCACCGTGTCGTCACGTCCTTCACGTCGCTGAGCGGGATGCACAGCGTCCTTGTGTCGGCATCCTTGATGGCGATGCGGTGCAGGAAGTCCGGCTCGAAATGCACGGCGTCGGCTGTCAGGTGCGCATGTCCGCCCACCCAGTCGCCGCCGGTGATCTGCCGGGTCAGGCCGTTGGCAACCTTGGCTTTCCATCCACCGAGTCTGCCCACAAGGCCGTTGAGTTCGACGCGGTCGAAGCCGGCGTCAGCCTTTCGGCTCATCAAGGTTCCGTCCGGCTTGGCCATTGGGCCGCCTCCCGATTTTCGAATGGCAGACAATAGCCCGGCCCGGCACGGCCGGTAAGGGGGGTCAGCCCGCCTCGATCAGCACATGCGCAGCGCCGAGATACTCAACCGAACGCATCTCGTGCAGCCGCGAGACGGTGCGCTGGAACTCGAAGCTGCCATCGCCTGACGGGTAGAGTGCGTCCGGCTGGGCGGCGGCGGATGCGACCAGCTTCACCCGCGCTTCATAAAGGGCGTCGATCAGCGTCACGAAGCGCCTGGCCTCATTGCGCCGGCCGGGCGTCAGGAGCGGAACGTCGCCCAGGATCACCGTGTGCGCCTGCGCCGCCAGAGCGAGGTAATCGGCCGGTCCGAGGGGCTGCTCGCAGAGGGTGGCAAAATCGGTGCGCACCACGCCCGCCGCCCAATGCGGAAAGTGCAGCTTGCGGCCCTTGACGGTGAGGGTG
>JBGSUF010000359.1:0-8219 GCA_041736285.1 Hyphomonadaceae bacterium
GCTGCCGTCCTCTCCGGCCCCTCCTTCGCCTCGGATGTGGCGCGCGGCCTGCCGACAGCCGTCACGCTCGCCTGCGCCGATGCCGGTGACGCAGCCAGATGGACCATCACGCTCGGCCAGCCGGGATTTCGCCCCTACGTCTCGGCTGACCTGATCGGCGCGGAGGTCGGCGGTGCGGTCAAGAATGTGCTCGCCATTGCCTGCGGCATCGTCATCGGTCTCGGCCTTGGCAAGTCGGCCCATGCGGCCCTCATTGCGCGCGGCTTTGCCGAAATGACGCGGCTCGCCGTGGCGCTTGGCGGACGCGCGGAAACCGTTGCCGGCCTGTCCGGTCTTGGCGATCTGGTGCTGACGTGCTCGTCGGAACAAAGCCGCAATATGAGTTTCGGAAAAGCCCTCGGTGAGGGCCGCGCCGCCGCTGACATTCTCGCCGAACGCCGCGCCGTGACGGAAGGCGCAGCCACCGCCCCGGCGCTCATCGCTCTTGCCCGCAAGGCCGGTGTCGGCATGCCGATCTGCGAAGTGGTGGCCGACATCCTTGTTGGCGCGCTGACCGTTCCGGCCGCGATCGACGCACTCCTGAACCGCCCTTTCCGGCCAGAGTCCTGACAATCCATCCTGACCTCAAGAAACTGAAGGCCATCTCCCATGCCGCTTTTCATCGTCCATGCACTCGACAAGCCAGAACATTTGGAGACGCGCCTCGAAAACCGGCCTGCCCACCTGACATGGGCCAGCGCCTTTTCGGACCGTATCCGGATTGCCGGGCCAATGTTTCAGGCCGACGGCAAAACGTTCGCCGGCTCGATGTTCGTGCTCGAACATGACACGCTTGAAGCGGTTGAGGGCCTGTTCGAGACCGATCCCTATGTCCGCGCCGGGCTTTTCCAGTTGGTGGACATCAGGCCATTTCGCGGTGTTCTTGGCCGCTGGAACGAAGGAGAAAACGCATGATGATCCGCGCCCGTCTTGGCGTCCTTGCCATGGCCGCACTTGGCCTCGCCGCCTGTAATCCCGGTCCTTCCACCTCAGGCCAATCAAACTCAGGCCAATCAAACTCAGGAGAGCCCGCGTCCGCCCCCATTGAGGCGGTGTCGGCCTTTGTCGGCGGCACAATCTACACCGGCCGGTCGCCAACGGAGACGGTTGGCGCTGTCGCTGTCGGGGCTGACGGCCGGATCGTCTGGATTGGCGACGCCGCCGATCTGACCGGTGAAGTCACAGCGCAAGGGCTGACGGTCACCGACCTTGGCGGAGCCTTCATGTATCCGGGCTTTACCGACGCGCACGCCCACCTTCTTGGCATTGGCCAGCGCGAACTCACCCTGGACCTGACGGGTACGGCGTCCATCGTCGAGCTGGCGACACGGATCGAAGCCGAAGCGGACGGGCTGCCGGAGGGTCAGGTCATTGCCGGGCGCGGCTGGATCGAGACCGGCTGGCCGGAGGGCCGCATGCCCACCGCGGCCGATCTTGACGCGGTGATCGGAGACCGGCCTGTCATCCTCTTCCGCTCCGATGGCCATGCGCTCGTCGCCTCGACCGCTGCGCTGCGTGCGGCGGGCATCACCGCCACCACACCAGACCCCGATGGCGGCAGCATCGAGCGCGGCCCGGACGGCGCGCCGACCGGCATACTGATCGACAATGCGATGTCCCTTGTGATGCCGCTGATCGCCAAACCATCGGAGGCCGACCTCGTTGCCGCCTATGTTATCGGGGCCGAAGTTTACCTTTCTCGCGGCTGGACCGGCATGCACAATATGAGCGTTCCCCCCGCCCATGCTCCGCTGCTGCAGCGTCTCGCGCTTGAGGAACGAATTAACCTTAGAATTTACAACGCATTTGATGCTTCAGGCTTTGAAATCGCAGCGAAAAGACAGTACGAAACGGACCTTGTAACCAACCGCGCTGTTAAGGTTTACATGGACGGCGCTTTGGGCTCGCGTGGGGCGCGACTCAGCGAGCCTTATTCCGACCGCCCGGACACGTCCGGATTAACCCTTTTGACAAAAGACGATACGATTCGTTTCATGTCTGACGCACTGCAGCAAGGTGTGCAGCTTTCGGTGCATGCCATTGGTGATGCCGGCAACAGGATGGCCCTCGACTGGATGGAGGAGGCGATGGACCTCATTCCCGAGGCGGAACGAAAAGTTCCTTCCCCACGCTGGCGAATCGAGCATGCGCAGATCCTCCATGTCTCGGATATTCCGCGGTTTTCCGCGCTTGGCGTCATCGCGTCCATGCAGCCCTCCCACGCGATCGGTGATCTGTTCTTTGCGCCGGCCCGGCTTGGCCTTGCGCGGCTGGACGGCGCGTATGCCTGGCGCAGCCTGATCGACGCCGGAGCCATCATTGCGGGCGGATCGGACGCCCCGGTCGAGGTCGGTTCGCCGCTGATCGAGTTCTACGCCGCCACGCAGCGCCGCGCCCTTGACGGCACGAGCGGCGAGGGCTGGCATCCCGAACAGGCCGTCACCCGGTTCGAAGCCTTGCAGATGCTGACAATCTGGCCGGCCTTTGCGGCCTTCCGCGAGGATGACCTTGGCACGATAGAGGTCGGCAAGATCGCCGATTTCAGCGTCTTCGACCGCGACCTGATGACCGTTCCAGGCCCGGAAATCCTTGAGACTCAGGCCCTGATGACGATCGTCGCCGGACAGATCGTCTATCGTCGGTGAGGCCCTCTCATGCTCAGGCTCTTTGCGGCCCTGCCGGTCCCGAAAGACCTCTGGGGTGCGCTCGAAGGCGCGCAGAAGGGGCTGGAGGGCGCAAGCTGGCGGCCGCTGGAAAACTTCCATGTCACGCTGCGCTTCTTTGGCGCGCTGGATCATGCAACGGCGGCGGCGCTGGATGAGGAGCTTGCACAGATATCCGCGCCGCAAATCGAACTGGTGGCCCGGGACGTCGGCTGGTTTGGCCGCCGTGAGCCGATCTCGGTTTGGGCCGGTGTGTCCGGCGCGTCCGACGCGGACACAGCAGCGCTCGAACGGCTCGCACGTCACTGCGAGCGGGCCGCGCGCCGCATCGGATTGCCACCCGAGCCGCGGACATTCCGCCCCCATATCACCCTCGCTTACCTCCACAACACCCCGCTTGACGCCGTTGGCGCCTACGCCCGCCGCCTCGCGGGTTTTCGCGCCGGGCCGTTCTGGTCCGACCGTTTCCACCTCTATTCCAGCCATGAGACACGGGGGCCGACGCGCTATGTCGCCGAAGCCGACTATCCCATGGGCTGACTGTCACCATGCCATGAAAAGCGAGTAGAACGCTCAATGAATCAACGCATTTGCATCGCCGGAGCCAATGGCCGCATGGGCCGCGCCCTGCTCATGTGCGCCCGCGAGGCCGGTCTTGTCGTGACCGGCGGCACGCATGCGCCGGGGCAGGTCGGCGAGGATGTCGGCCGACTGTCCGGCGGTGATCCCACCGGCCTCATGACAAGCCAGAATGTGGCGCAAGCGGCCGACGATGCCGACATCTTCATCGACTTCACGACGCCGCCCGCGACCTGCGCCGCCCTCGCAGCGCTTGCGCCAACGCCGGTGCGCGCCGTCATCATCGGCACGACCGGGTTTGCGCCCGAACAGGACGCGGCGATTGCCGCCCACGCCAGCCGCTTCGTCATCGTAAAGTCCGGCAATTTCTCGCTTGGGATCAATCTCCTGTCCGCGCTCGTGCGCCTCGCTTCCGAGCGACTTTCAGCGGCGGACTGGGACATCGAAATCCTCGAAACCCATCACCGGCATAAGGTGGACGCCCCCTCGGGGACAGCTCTGATGCTTGGTCATGCGGCGGCTGAAGGGCGCGGCGGCACACTGGATCATCTTCGACGCCCGCCCGACAATGGCCAGACCGGCCCGCGTCCGGACGGCTCGATCGGCTTTTCTGTGCGCCGCGCCGGCGCCATCGCGGGTGAGCACGAGGTGTTGTTTGCCAGCCGTTCCGAAACGCTGACGCTCGGCCACAGTGCGCTCGACCGGCGTGTTTTCGCAGACGGCGCGCTGCATGCCGCACGCTGGACGGCGGGCCGCGCGCCGGGCCTTTATGACATGGCCGACGTGCTCGGCATGGGCTGAGCCGACGCAGAAGACCGCCGGTTTATCAATCCCCCCTCGTCATTGGCGCGTGAAATGCTAGGCTTGGGTTCAAGGACATTCCAACATGACGGGTTCAGAATGACACGCCATCCACCAACGCCCTTCCTCCTGACGCTTGCGGGCGGCATTCCATTCATCGGCCTTGCCATCGCGATGGCGGCGTTCAAGGCCGGAAACCCGGTGGAATACGCCTGGAGCGCAGCCGGACTGGTGCTGTATTCAGCGATCATTCTGTCATTTCTCGGCGGAATACGCTGGGGCACGGCGATGGGCAGCGATGGCGCGCGCGCAAGCGCCGTGGCCCTGTCGGTCCTGCCTGCGCTTGCCGGATGGGCGATGGCGCTGGTCGGGGTGCTCTACATCCAGTCCGGGCTGATCTTTGTGGGCTTTGCCGCGCTGTTCGGGCTGCAGTTTGGCTGGGACTGGCGCGCCGTCGCAAGCCACCATCTGCCCTATTGGTTTCGTATCGAGCGTGTCATCGGAACGAGCGCGGCGGTGATCGGCCTGATCATTGCCGCCATCGTCGCCCGCTGACGGGCGCGAAGGAGATCAGGCTTTCGCGACCCGGCCGGCAAACCAGAAGCTTGCCGCCGCAAAGGCCAGTGAGGCGAGCGTGTTCCATCCCGCCATCGACAGGCCGAGCAGCACCCAGGCCGGATCCTCGCAACTGACCACTTTTGTCGGCTGACCCAGCCGTTCGGCCAGTCCTGAGTCGCCGACAATGCCGGCCGCGCCGGTGCCCGAGCAACTTGCGGGAAGATCCCACAAGCCCCACTCCCCGCCGGCATGAAAGCCCGCGACCACGGCGCCGGTGAGGAAGGCAAGGCCCAGCAGAACATGCAGCGCCAGCAGGAACCGGCCGCGCGGCCTGACCCGCCACAGGATGATGCCAACCGTCGCCATCGCCGCCACGGCCCAGTAAACCTCACGCTGGTTCAGGCAGAGCGGGCAGGGCGGCAGGCCCATGAAGCGCTCGAATGCGTGCGCAGCCGCCAGCATTGCCAGCGAAAACACAAGCGCGGCCACCGGCCAGGTGACATCTCGGAGACGGAATGAGTCATTCATCGCCGCGCACTTTGCTCCGATGCCTTCGGAAACACAATGCGACGCTTTGTTATCGGCTGATTTTGCCAGATCATTACCCTTTGGCGGACGCCTGCCGCGTCGGCAGGGCTTCACAGCGCCCCCGTGCGGGCATAGCCTGAAACCGATGCCGAAAGAGCGCCTTCCGGGTAAGAAACAAAGACGATGAGAGGAAACAACATGCGCGAACACATGCAGTTCTATATCAATGGCGAATGGGTCGACCCAGCCGCCGGCCACACGCCCCATGAGGTGATCAACCCGTCAACCGAGGAGCCTTGCGCCCGCATTGCGCTCGGCACCCCGGCAGACATTGACGCGGCCGTGCATGCCGCGCGTGCCGCCTTTCCGGCGTGGTCATCGACCTCGCTCGACCAGCGTCTTGAGATCATCGGGCGCGCCATCGCGGTCTATCAGTCCCGGATGGGCGACATGGCCGGCGCAATCAGCGAGGAAATGGGCGCGCCAATGTGGCTTGCGTCCGCCGTTCAGGCGCCCTCCGGTCTTGGTCATCTTGCCAAGGTCATTGAGGTTGCAAGAGCTTTCCATTTCGAGGAGTTGCGCGGCAACATCATGATCCGCCGCGAGCCCATCGGCGTTGTCGGCATGATAACGCCGTGGAACTGGCCCGCCAACCAGATCGCCTGCAAGGTCGCCCCGGCGCTGGCCGCGGGCTGCACCATGGTGCTCAAGCCGTCAGAGCTTGCGCCGACGAACGCAATCATTTTCGCACAGATTCTGCATGAGGCGGGCGTGCCCAAGGGTGTGTTCAACCTCGTCAATGGCGCCGGGCCGACGGTTGGCCAGGCTATGTCGGAGCATCCCGGTATCGACATGATGTCAATCACCGGCTCGACCCGCGCCGGCGTTGCCGTCGCCATGGCCTCGGCCCCGACAGTCAAGCGCGTCCATCAGGAACTTGGAGGCAAGTCGGCCAACATCATCCTGCCGGATGCCGATCTCGACCGTGCCGTGTCCGGTGGCGTCATGCAGATGATGACCAATTCCGGCCAGTCCTGCAACGCGCCATCGCGAATGCTGGTGCGCCGCGACCAGTATGCCCGTGCGACTGAAATCGCTGCCGCCACGGCGGCGTCTGTCCGCGTCGCCATGCCCGGCGATGCGCCGAAGGGCGCGATTGGCCCGATCTCGAACGGCGGCCAGTTCCGCAAGGTGCAGGAGCTGATCGGCAAGGGCCTGGACGAAGGCGCGCGCGCCATTGCCGGGGGCGCCGGTCGTCCGGAAGACATGAATCGCGGCTTCTTCGCCCGCCCGACCGTCTTCGCCGACGCGACCAACGACATGACCATCGCGCGGGAGGAAATCTTCGGCCCCGTCCTGACCATGATCGCCTATGAAGATGTCGATCACGCGGTCGAGATCGCCAATGACACCATTTACGGCCTCTCCGGCTATGTGTCGGGGTCCGATATGGAACAGGTGCGCGACGTCGCCCGCCGCCTTCGCACGGGCAATGTCCACATGAACGGCAAGGGCAGCGACCTGTCGGCGCCGTTTGGCGGCTACGGGGCGTCCGGCAATGGCCGCGAATGGGGCGAGTGGGGGCTTCACGATTTCCTTGAGATCAAGGCCGCTTTCGGCTGGGCCTGATCGCCCGGCGAACAATATTTCCTGAGAGGCTGAACGTCGGGCGTTGTCTGGCGTTCAGCTTGCAAGGACTATTGTGAATGTCACGAAGAGGACCTGCGCCATGAACAAGTTCATTCTCCCCTCGCTTGCCGCCCTGCTGATGCTCGGTGCCTGCGCGACGGCCACCCCCTACCAGCCCGCAGAGGCCGGTACGACGGCGTCCGGCGGCTACGCTGAGCAGCAGGTTGAGGGAAACCGCTTCATCGTATCCTTCTCCGGCAATTCCCTCACCGACCGTCGCCGCGTCGAGACCTATCTGTTGTTCCGCTCGGCCGAACTGACAAGCCAGAACGGGTTCGACTGGTTCGAGGTTGTCCGCCGCGACACCGAGGCGGAGACGTCCTATCTTCCGACCAGTCTCGGTTCGCCTTACTATTCCGGCTTTTATTGCAACTACGCCTATTACGGCCCGCGTGGCCGGATGTGGCCGGGCGCGCGGGGCGTTCGCGACCCCTTCTATGATCCGTTCTGGGGTGAGCCGGCCTTCCGGGAGATCACGCGTTACGAAGCCTCTGCCGAGATCATTCTCGGTCGCGGGTCCAAGCCGCAGGGCGCTCAATACTTCGACGCCGAGGACGTGATGCTGAACCTGCTGGCGACAATCGAGCGCCCACAAGCGCGATAGGTCCAAAACGACCCAAAAGACGCCAAAAGGCCCGATAAGCTCGAAAATCCGCGACCCGGCGAGCGCTACTCGCCGTCGCGCAGCTTGACGCCGTAAAGCTCCAGCCGGTGATCGACGAGCCGAAAGCCGAGTTTGCGTGCGATCTCGATCTGGAGCTTTTCGATCTCCTCGGAGTGAAACTCGACCACTTCGCCGGTGTTCACGTCGATGAGGTGGTCGTGATGCTCCTCCGGCACCTCCTCGAAACGGGCACGCCCGTCACGAAAGTCATGCCGGTCGATAATCCCCGCCTCCTCGAACAGCTTCACCGTTCGATAGACCGTCGCAAGCGAGATCGACCGGTCGATCGCGTTCGCACGGCGGTGCAGTTCCTCGGCGTCCGGGTGGTCGTCGGCTTCCGACAGCACGCGTGCGATGATCCGGCGCTGGTCCGTCATCCGCAGGCCGAGCTCGATACAGCGATTTTCAAGCGTTGCTGTCATGGCTCTTTCTATAGGGTCGGCTCGTCCCCCTGTCCAGCAAGTGCGGGCCTGCTCCGGTCCGGGCCGTGTTCAGCGGTTGGCCTTACAAGTCCTTCGACATCAGGATGGCGTCCCCCGGCGGCTGGCGCGAGGCGTAATAGCCCCGGCGCACGCCGTCACGGCGATAACCGATGCTCTCGTAAAGCGCGATGGCGGCGTGATTGCGCGCATCGACATCGAGGAGAACCCGCCCCGCCCCGCGCCCGGCCGCCTCGGCCTCTGCCGCATCCATCAGCG
>JBGSUF010000368.1:0-20964 GCA_041736285.1 Hyphomonadaceae bacterium
CCCCCGACGCCAGCGCGCGGGCCGCATCAAGGCTCACCTGCCGGACACTGCGGGCGAGCACGAAACCGACCCAGTCTGCACCCGCCGCCAGCGCCGCATCCCGCGCCTGCGCACTCGTGATCCCGCAAATCTTGATCCTGATCATCGCCAGTCATCCGCCGCCGCGCGATCGGCGGCAGAACAATCACCTAAGCCTTTGCGCGCCCGCGTCCAGCCTTGCTCGACCGCGCCGTCAACGTATCTGGCCCCGGAAAGTGATCGAGAACGTCGGATCGGGATTGGCCGCCGCCATGCTGCCCTGCGGCCGGAGGCAGACATAGCGCACCAGCGGGTCATACCCCGCCGTCGGTGTGTAATTGCAGGCCGCAAAGTTTGCAGGCGGCGTCCCGGCAGGTGCATAGCGCGCATCCGTCGCGACGTTGAATGTGAGCCCTGTGCCGGTCTGGCTGAAGATGAAGGGCGTGGACGTCTGCGTCCCGGCGTCGTCCATGTCGCCATTGTAGAAGATGATTTCCGGCGGCAAGGCATCGACGAGGAAGATGCTGTTATTGTCCGCCGCGCCGTTGCCGGTGTTGGTGACGGTGAGCGTGTAGGTCACATCCTGGCCGGGAACCGAGAACAGTCCTTCACCGTCCGGATCCCACACCGCAATCGTCTTGCCGCCCTGCAGTTCCGCTGCCGTGCGCGCCGTGAAGACCAGAGCAACGCGGGTGATCGTCCCATTGTCAGCGCCCGCAAACACGTCGCAGTAACCGATGGTCCAGTTGCCCTGAGCGTTCTGGCCGTCAACCAGTGACAGCAGATTGCCCTCCGAGCGTACCGGCATCCGGGCGGCCGTGGTGTTCATGTTGACGGCGGCGGACCCGGTGTCGACGACCACGCCGGCCTCATCGTCGAAACGAACGTTGTAATTTCTCCAACCGGTTGTGTAATCGCCGGTGAGGAGATTGATCCGCGTGCCGCCGGGCGAGATCACCCAGAAGTTGATGTCTGTCCGGTAGGCGTGAGTAGCGATAAATTCGACGTCGAGGTCGTCAATCGTCAGGGAGATCGGCACATTCATGGTGAAGCTGCCGCCGACCGGACAGGTCGTGGTAGAGCCCACCGCGCGCGACGTCGTCGAGGTGTAGGTCTGCGCCGCGGCCGCGCCGGTTCCGATCAGCACCAGGGCCATCAGAAAGCCCCGGAACGACATTGCTGCAAGGCGATGCTTCATCGCACTTCCCTTCAATCCGGCTTCAGGCAAGCATTCTTCTGAATACTATAATGCCGGACAGAAAAGTAAGCGCTTGATGCTTAAGGTTTCGTTTCCCTAATTAATCCGCGCACGGAAGCTGACCGCGAAGGACGGATCGGGATCGCCCGCATTCATGGTCCCTTTCGGGTTGAAGCAGATATGGGTCACGGCGCGGTCATAGCCTGCGGTCGGCGTGTAATTGCACGCCGCAAAGCTCGCCGGCGGCCCCGATGTCGAGGCTGAAAAGCCGACGTCCGCCGAAGCATCGAATGTCAGCCCCGACGAGACATCGGCCCAGCCGATTGCGGCGCCGCCGAACTCCGCAGTTGCGCCATTGAAGAAGCTGACCTGTTCCGGCATCAGGTCGATCAGCATGATCGTGTCCGGATCGGACGGCCCGGTGCCGATATTGCTGACGGTGATTGTGTAGATCACGTCATTGCCCGGCACCGCGAAAGCGCCCGGCCCGCCATACACCTCCACCGTCTTGCTGGCGGAGAGTTGGGCATTGCCGCCGCAGAACGAGATGTCATGGACCGAAAAGCCCGGATAGCCGGGATTGGCTGTGCGATCGGTGCCCGGCGCCTGCCCGAAGTCGAACTCGACCCGGCTCACCGGCACATCAAAGCCGATCTGCAACGTGCCCCCACCAGAAGCCCCCCCGGTCGTCGGGGAGGCCTCAATCCCGACGGCAATTTCGTCACGCGCGCTGATGCCAGACCCCGGCGTGAGGATGGGCGCAACACTGGTTGGTCCATTATATCCGCGCACCGTGACGCGCTCCAGTCGCGGCCCGGCAGAGGAGAAGTCGATGTCGAACAAGGACAACCGCACGCCGCTGACCGGCTGGGTAAAGTCGATACGCGTCGTGACATCGCCATTGGCCAGGCCCACATCGCCCACCTCATAGATCAGCGACGCATCGACGCCGGGCAGGCCGCCCTGATAGAAGGGACCGGCGCCGGGGGTCGGCCCGTTCGGCGTGCCAGACAGTGCGCCCTGCGGATCGTCGACATTCAGCGACACGCCGATCCCGGAATAAGAATAGTTTCCGCTCATCGCGCCCGGCGTCCAGCTCGCATTGGTCCAGTCGAGCACGAGCGGCCCGCCGGATGCGCAGGCCTGCGCCGGGATCGTCCCCCCGGTTCCGCGCACCGGGACGGGCGACAGCGAAGTCTCGTCGTCCTCGCCGGACGACGCGTTGGCGGGTGTTGAGTCCACATCGGCTTCGTTGGCTGCGGAAACCTGCGCATTCAGCGCATAAGGCCCGGTGGCGAGCGGCGTCAGCACGAATTCGACTTCATCGCTGCCACCAGAGATCACCATGCCAACGGTCCATATGCCCGTGGCCGGATCGTAGTTGCCGCCCGTATCGTCCGACACATAGGCCCAGCCCGCCGGGAGCGGCATCAGCACCTGCACACCCGTTGCGTTGATGACCCCGGCGTTGGATATCCGCAGTGTCACCGCATCGGGAAAGCCCATGGTCGGGGCCGCTTCGAGCGGAACGAGCAACAATTCCAGATCGACCCCCGACACGATGATGATGCGGTGGTCCTCGACCTCGCCATCCGGCGCGGTGCCGGATGCACCGAGCGACGCCTCGCCTGAGACCCGGAAGCGGGCAAACGTTGCCGCAGTGGTGGCGTTCAGCGGCGGCGTGATGCTGAGGGTGATGACGCCGTCCACCACGCCGTCGGCGTCGCCTGCGCCGCCATCCTGCGCGCCAGAGGCAATTTGATCGGCCGCGTCGAACACCCCATTGCCATCAAAGTCGATCCAGGCTTCGAGATAGCCGCCCGTCCCGCCGACACTGACCGGCAGGGTGAAGGCGACCCCCGCATAAACGGCCGGAAAGGTCACGCCGTCCTCATCGTCCGCCCCGGTCTGGTCATCGCCGAGGGCATCCGCCGAAGCGTTTTCAGCCGGATCGGCGTCGATCCCGGTGCCCAGCCGCAGCGCCGAACCAAAGTTCAGCGTCGCTGTCGTCAGGCTGCCGACCGCCGTCGCCGCGCCCGGCTGCGATCCGCCCGTGGCCGACGCACGCATGTAATGTGCGGCGGGCAGGGCAAAACCGGTGGGCAGGTCGCCGCGGTCGAATGTCATGAAGGTGCCGAACGCAATGGCGCTCGCGCCGCTCGACTGCATGTCGACCTGCACATCGCTTGCGTCCTGAGACAGGCTGATCAGCGTCCCGCCAGCCGCATTGGCCGGCTCATCCAGCAGGACAGTGCGCCCGCCATTGGAGAAGGTGGCAAACAGGGTGCCGTTGGCCTCGATCGGTTGCCAGGGCGTGCCATTGGTCGCGGCGGTGAGGGACTCGGTTCCGCCGCTGTCCTCGGCATCGGCAAACACGATGTCGGCGGGGATGGAATCGCCGTCCAGCGTTGCCGTGAAGCTCACACGGAAGGATGGGTCCCCGGAGGTCACGGCGTTTGCGAGGCCGATCGGCAGGATGCCCGAATACATGTCATCGAGGACGTTTCCGGCCCAGCCATTGATGTCATAGGGCCTGAGGGCCTGTGTGATCGCGCTGATCTGACCCGTGATGACCAGCCCGTCGCCAACATTCCAGCGCCGGGTGACGAGGCTGCCGATCGGAAAGCTTGTGGTGCCCCCGCAGCTCCAGTCGAACCAGAAAATCTCGTCCCTGTAGGCCCCGGTGCCGCCGGTGGCACGCCCGGTCGAGGGGGCGGCGGTCCCGCAATCAATCACCAGCGGCGCGGCGACGGAGACCGAAGCGGCCGCATAGTCATCGCCTGCGCCGTCACCCGGCGTCGAGTCCGGGTCGGCAAGGGCGGAGGCCGCCACCTGCGCCGTGTTGGTCAACGTTCCGCTCTGGGTCACATTGGCTGACAGCTCCAGCGTCGGCGCGGCGCCGTTCGCCACCGTCCCCAGCACCCAGATACCGTTCACCGGGTCATAAATCCCCTGCGAAGCCACGGCGGAAACGAAGGACAGGCCCGGCGGCAGCGCTTCGCTGACAACCACGCCCGGCGCATCCTGCGGACCGTCATTGCGAAGCGTCAGGGTGAATGTCACATCTTGGCCGAGGACCGCCGATGGCGTATCGGCCACCTTTGTCAGTGACAGGTCGGCCTGGTTGGGCTGCACGGTCAGCGCATAATCCTCAACTTCGCCGTCCGTCGCCGCATTGGTCTGGTTCGTCGTCGCCGAAGCGATCCGGAACCGCGCGAATGTCTGTGTCGTGACCGCCGTGACCGGCGGGGTGACCGACAGGAGGATGACGCCATTGACGGTGCCGTCGGTATCGCCCGCACCGCCATCGGTGACGCCATTGGCAATGCGTTCGGCCGCCGCAAAGCTGCCATTGCCGTTCCAGTCGATATAGGCTGAAAGCCTGCCGCCCGTGCCGGTCACCGTTACCGGTATGCTGGCCGGGACGCCCGCGACCAGTTGCGGCAGGACCACACCGTCATCCCCGGTGTCGCCCGCAGCATTCGCATTGTTGTAGCCGGATGTCTCACCGGTCACGCTGGCGCCGAGTTTTAGGTCCGAGCGGATGTCATGCACCGGCGCGCCATAGCTGGCGGGCGCGTCACCATAGTCGCGGTCGTAAGTGCCCGTGACGATCTCGAACACCGCGCCGGAGTCATAGCCGTTATCAAGCACGTCGGCGACGGCGACCTTGAGCTGATAGGTCGCCCCCGGCGTCAGGCCGGTGCGCGAGGCGGTCAGCGGCGTCGTCATCCCGTTCCACTCCATCACATAGGGGAAGGGTCCGGGCTGGTTGGCGGGGTTGCAGTTCAGCCGGCCGTTTGCCGCAACAGAGGTCGAGTGCCCGTTGACGAGGTAGGACGTCGTGTTGGCGGCGGAAAAGCTGCCGGTTCCACCCTGACAGCCCCTGACGCCAAAGTTGATCGAGTTGATGTCGGTGTTGGCGCCATTCGGCGCGAGCGCGATGTTTTCCCGTCCCGTGATCCCCGGCCCTGACAATATGATCGCAATCAGGTCGTTGAAGGTGGAACCGGCATAGTCCGGATACTCATCCGAGCCGAACTGGTAGCGCATCTGAATGCCGGTCACATAGGGATCGAGCGTCACGTTCATCGTGACAACAGCGACGTTGTAGATTGCCCCCGCCTCAATCGAGGTGAGATCGGCATCGTTATAGGTTCCGGCCACACCCTCGGAGGCCGTCGGCAGATTGTTCGTGGAGAACATTGTCGTCACCGTCCCGGTGGACAGCGCCACGCCACGGTCGATGCCAAGATTGGATCCGGCAACCCCGTTGGTGAACAGGGCATACATGGTCGCCGCGTCGGAATTGTTCGCGGCCGGAATCGTGCCACTGGTGATGGTCACGCCTGTGCCGTCGAGCCGGGCGGCAATGTTGGCGCCGGTTGCCGGGGTTGCGTCGATCGTGGCCTGCGCCAAGGCTGCGCCGCCGCCGAATCCGGCCGCGACCAGTCCTGCAACCACCATGCCCACGCCGGTGCGCTGCGCCCTTGCCGGGGCACCCGCGAAACGATTGATGCTGAGCCGCATCATCGCGTCGGCGAAATCCGGTCGAGAAGATCGCGGAGCGCGTCCTGGTCAAACTTGAAGCGCATCTTCAGATAGACTCCCTGGCGGGTGAATTCAGCCGCTTCGAAATCATCGTCTGAAAACCCTTCCACATTGTAACCAACGCTCACCCACACGTTTTCGTTGGGCTTGAAGCCGACGCTCGGGCCGAAGGCGTATTCGACATTGCCGGTGTTGGCCGACACCAGGGCCGCGCCCGAGAAACCAAGATCCCAGCGCGGCGACAGGTCGTGCCGAACCTCGCCGCCGACAAGGTTCGTCCAGCCAGAATAGACCGAGCTGTTGACGGTCTGACGGACATATTTCACGCCCCAGAAGCCCGAAACCTGCGTCGCGTCCGTCAGCATCATGTTGGTCGCAAGGTTGTTGATGATCTTGAAGCTCTCGCTCTCACCAACCGCTTCCTCCAGGCGCAGGTCGAGGCGGTTCAGCACGATGACGCCCTCACCGCGCGGCCGCAGCGCCATGCCGAGGCGGATTTCGGCGGACCGGCGGTCAACGCCGTCCTCGACGCCTTCATATTCGAAACGCCCACCCGTCGCGAACGACAATTCCTGGGAGACCTCCTGCGCACCACCGAAAATCGCCGCGTAACGCTCGCTGGCAATGGTGTCGCGCATCTCGACCCGCACCGAGGCAACCCGCGTCGCCGTGCGGTATCCAAGTCCGGTATAGGCCGAGGTGAAGCCTTCGCTGCGCGTCAGTTCCGATTCCGCGCTGCTGTCCAGCGGCCCGGTCGGCGACCCGACAATGATCGGATCGACCGCCTCGTCTCCGTCAATCCTCGCCCGGCGGGCGACGCCGAAACTGGCCGACCATGACGGCGTGAACTGCACGAACTGGTCAACGCCCACGGTGGCACCGAGCCGGCGTCCGGCATCGCTTGTCACCTGGTCGGCTTCAACCCGAACGTCTGCGCCCGCCCACGGCTTCAGGCTGACGCCGATGACCGTCGCCTCGCCGGAGGCATTCTCGCCGCCGACGATCTCATGACGAGCCGTCATCGCCGCCCAGCGCGTCAGCACCTTGTCGAAGCCGATCAGTGTGCGCTGTGGATACAGGCTGGAATCATTGTCATCACCAAGCGGCTGCTCATGCCGCGCAATCAGTGACAGGCCGATGTCGCTGAACGTCCGCCGTGCGCCGCCAATGGCCAGGATCGACGTGCGCTTCTCGCCGCCGACAACCGTCTCATCGACAAAGCGCATTCCGCCATCAAGGCTGAGGCGCTGGTTGTCGCGGCGAATCAGCGCCTCCGTCACGGTGCGGGAGCCGCCACGGGACAGGTTTTGCTCGTGATAGACGTCGGCTTCGGCCGAGATTGTCGTGCGCTTGCCATTGGCATCATCGCTTTCGCTCAGCACGGCCGAGACGATGGCCCCGAAACGGCGGGTCGCGAGCGTCGCGCCAGATTGCTGGCCCAGTCCGAAACCGGCGCCATCTTCGCGGAAATACGCGGTGCTGCTGACAGCCTCGGACTGGTGGATGACCTCGATCAGCTTGGCGTCGCTGCGGACATGGCCTTCGAGTGTGTCGCGATCGGTCACGGCGTATTCGGCGCGCAGCTGCGTGCGCTCGGCAATATCGGCCGTCATGTCGATGGCCACCAGAACGCTTTGCGCATCGGGTCCAGCTTCGCCGCCGCCCTCGACAATACCGGTCACGCCGATTTCGACGCGCTCGGCCACCCGTGCCGCAGCCCGGCCGCCAGCCGTGATCTCACGACGCGCGCCGTCCGTTGTCTCGTAGATCACCACGATGACATTCGGATTGAGTTCGGCATCGGTTGCATTCACCGGCGCGCGGAAAATCACCTCGCCGGTGCGATAGTCGATGTCGTAATCGAGATAGCGCGCCATCGGCCTTGTATCGATCACGCGGTCAGGGCGGAAGCGGTCGCGCGTTTCGACGATGACCTCTTCGGACTGGCGGATCAGCGGCTGCGAACGCAGCTTGTAGGGGCCGGACGTGCCGTCCGCCGCGATTTCGTCGCGCGCAAACACCTGGTCGGTGTCGGCGAGGAAGGCGACGACCGAAAAGCGTTCGCCCTGATAGACGGTCTTCAGACCCGACATGCGGCGCTGATAGGCACCGAGCACGGTCTGGTTCATCCCCGTCACGTAGTCGCCGAATAGTGCCTGGAACTGGCGCTTTTCCAGCTTGATGAACAGCGGATAGCGGCTGACGGCTTCATAGCCCTGATAGCTGCGATCGCCATAGAGGGTGTAATAGGCATTGGGGTCGATCTCCGTGCGGAAATCGCCATCGGAATCGCCGCGCCGCTTGTCGGTGTCGACCGCCATGGTCAGCAGCCAGTCACCCTTCACAAGGCCCTTGGCATAGAACGCGACGCGGCCATCGGTGAAGACGTCCTCGCCATCGCCGCCAAACCGCACGCCGCCTTCGCCGGAGATTGTATCGAGGCCAACAGTGCCCTCGGCGAGGCCGACCACGATCCAGTCGCGCTGCTCCGGCTCAAGGTATGCGCTGATGCGCTGTTCCGTGCCGTCATCAAGGCGCACGCGCACGGTCACACGGCCGGTTTCGAGCGTCGGCTGAAGTTCGATGCGCGCAATGCCGTCTCCACGCACCGCCACGCCGCCATTGCCCGCGACCGAGCGCGTGACGGCGGCTTCGCCCTCGATGGCGTTGACTTCATAGAGCCGATAGGGGGCCTCGACATCGACCGAAACAACCCGTCCGGCATGGACCGGACGCCCGCCAGCATCCTCGATGCGCACGGCCAGCGTCGGCCGGCTGCGACCGTCGGCGACGAGTTCGGACTGATCGGGCATGAAGACCGCGCGGCGCACCTCCTTCACAAACCAGATCTCCCGGCGCATCGTCTCCAGCACGTTGCCGTCAGCGTCGGAAACGGTGACCTCGACGACGTTCTCCCCGTCCTGGATGTCGACGCCGCTCCAGCGCGACAGCACGACGCTGCGGTCGGCGGACGTTTCGCGGCCTGCAAAGTTCATCCCGGCCACTTTGGCGCCGTTCAGCGTCAGCTCGACCTTGCGGTCCGGGGCATGCTTGATGCCGATGTCGATTGACGGCACCGACGGGGTCCGCTCCGGGCTTGGGTAGAGCCATTCCGTCCCGGCGTCCTGCCGGTCCAGCCAAGCGATGTCGTAGATCAGATGCTCGGTTGCATCGTTGAAGATCTCCGCCTCGGCCTCGTCCGCCACCTCGCCGGTGCGCCGCAGGTAGAAATTGGCCCGCCAGATCACCCCGCCGCGCGCGTCGACGAATTTCGAGGTCGCGCTGCCGGCATAACGGGTGTTTTCCTCGCAATACATCGGCTCGTAACCGGCCGGGAGAGTCTCGGTGTCGACCTGGACGACGTGCGCGCCGGGCTTCACGTCCTCGAAGTGATAAAGGCCGTTGCTGTCGGTGACGGCATAGGCGCCGTCTTCCATATAAAGGCGCACGCCCTGCACGCCGACGCCGTCCTGCAATTCACGCGCCCACGCATCGTCGGCCTCGCAACCGGCCTCGGCGATACGCCCGACAATGGTGAGCCGCGAGCGCAGCAGGTCTTCACGCACGAAGACGGCGGCCTCGGAGAAGTTGGAGATCGGCTCGCCTGCGCCGTTGACGGCATAGGCCCGGTTGACAGCCTCGCCATTCGCCGCGCCCGCGCCGACTTCGACGACATATTCGACGCGCACCCTGTCTCCCGGCAGGAGAACGGTGTCGAGGTCGAACATGAAGCTTGTCCCGTCGGCCGCGATACGCGGATCGGCGATGGCTGCCCCGTCCAGCGTCGCCGAGCCGGACACAAAACGGAAGCCCGCCGGAAGAAAATCCAGGAGAACGAGGCGCGCGGCGTCGCTGTCGCGGTTTTCCACGGTCACCGAATACGGGACGAAGTCGCCGATCGACACATCGCCAGCCTGCGCTTCCTTGCGCACGGTGAGCTGGCCGGCGGGATCGAGCGGAACGTCCACCAGCAGCGTGCCGGATGCGTCCAGCTGAAACTCCCGCCCATAGGAGCCGTCATCAATCGTGAAGGGCGCGTTCGCGAGCCCGTCAAACGCGGTTGCGAGCGACGGCGCGGTGTAGCCGGCCGGCGGCTCGATCTGGAGCCTGTAGCGGCCTGGATGAACCAGCGGGAAGACGAACTGGCCCGGTTCCAGCTTGTAGGTCGTGTTGCCGTCATCGGTGAAGGTCGATCCGGTCACAACGGTCGAGGGCGCAGCGGAGAAGCCGTCGACGCCGACCACATTTGCGGGGCTGCCCGTCGCGACGTCGATCAGGGTGACGCGCGCGCCGTTGACCATCTCCCCGGTCACGCTGTCAAAGACCCGGCCAAAAGGGTCGATCAGCGCAACATCGACCGACACTTCGGCCGTGTCGAAGGGGTCGACATAGGTGGCGGTGAGTGTGTCATCGCGCGGCGCGGTGATGACGGCGTCATTGCGCGGCGAAGGTTCAGCCTGGCCCTGCACCCAGGCGAAGAACTCGCCCGTATCGGGGCCGCTTTCGTACAGTCGCAGGACGATTTCGTCGCCGGTGGAAGATGTCAGCCTGATCACGATGAGGTCGATCGCACCGGGGTCGACATTCTGCCCGGTGTCGATCACGCGCAGCACCATGGGCTCGCCGGAGAAGTAACGCTCGGTCTGGATAAGCGGCAGCGGCGCAGACATGTCGACGGAGCGATTGTCGTAGAGCGCGAGCGCCGGAAGCGGGCTGAATGGCCCGGCGAGCGCGCCACTCGGCGCGTAATCGGCGCCGTTCAGCATGATCATCTGGGCATCGGGCGCTGTCGGCGCAAAACGGAAGAAGTCGATCTGCGACGGCGTGCGCACAGGCTCGATGGTGAAGACGGCAGGCGGCGTCAGGACGGTTGTTTCATCCCCGCCAATCTCCCACGTCAGCATGACAGTGTTGCGCACTTCAACGCCGACATATTGCCGCGCAGATGCGGGCATTATGAGAAAAAAGGTCGCCAGCATGACCAACAGGCCACGCAAGTGCGTGTTCAGCCTACGCATCGCAATCCACCATCAATCCACGCCGCCCGATATTTTCCGGGTCGGCAAAGTCCCCTGCCCTGTGGGCATGAGGATCAGTTATTATGCGCTCACGTTACATCGTGTCGGTTAACAACCGCTTCGGAAGCCCCTTGAAATTGTTGGCATCCCGATGGCAATTGCAGTTCAACCGACGAACATGGCCGCTAACAAAAGAGACGGCCGCCCGGTTTCCCGAGCGGCCGCCATCTGCTTCAGCGCGAGGCTGTTATCAGTTCACACTGGCGCGGATTACGATCGTCGCCGTGGTGGTTGCGGCCACCGTGCCGCCGGTCTGCGAGACAACGCAGGCCGCCGTGCCGCAATCGGTTCCAGCGGTCGGCGTTGCAGGGGTGCCGCCCGTGAAGTTGGTGAAGGTCGAGCCGACATAGGTCAGTTCAGCCGGCAGCGTATCCGACAGCGTCGTGATGGACGCCGCAGCGGAGCCTGCATTCGTCACGGTGATGACATACTGAACGCAGGCACCCGGGACTGCATACTCGTTGGCGCTGACCTGTGTGCCGGTGGCGCAGTTGAACAGGCCGTCGAGGTTGGTCGAGATCACCGAGACAGCTTTCGAAGCCGTCAGGTTCGGCGAGGCGACCGTGAACTGGCCGGTGTCGGAATGGTCGCCAGCATTCGGGAGGTCGGTGTCACCGGCGGCATCTGCGAGGACGTTGTCAGCCGCGCCGACGGCAGAGTTGGTGCCATCATCCGGCCCAATGGCCGTGCCGGGGCTGACCGGAGCTGCTTCTTCGAGCCAGGCGGTCGGGAAGAGCGAGTCGGCGGTCAGCACGATTTCCGCAATGTCGGTGTCCGGCTGAGCGACGGGAACGTCGGCAACCACTTCGACCCAGAGGATCGCGTCCGGTGCAATATCCGGAGTCGGATCGCCCAGCGTGTAGGCCACGGCCGCGCCGTCATCGCCGCCCGGTTCGAAAACGCCGTCGCCGTCATCCACGTAGTAGAACAGCAGGATGCCGGTCGTGTCGAAGTCGTCGGTGCCCGGCTGGGTGGTCGACAGGTCGAAGGCAAGGTTGTCGTTGCCGTCGTTGCGGACGAGGAAGATCAGTTCTTCATCCTGCGCGCCCGGTGCGACGGTGGCGTCATCGCCGTTGGCCTGATAGGCGACCACGACGTCGACGATACGGTCGACGGTGAAAGTGGTCGGGGCCGGGTTACCGCCAGCGCCATCATTGGTGATTTGCGGCTGGGCTGTGCCCGAAACCGCGTAATCCAGCGTGAAGGTGTTCTCGACCGCGGTACCGGCCGGTGTGAAGTTGTTCTGGGCCTGAGCCGTTGCGGCCATCAGCAGGATACCCGCTGTTGCCGCAAGCAGCTTCGCCCCGAATTTCTGGGCAGTGTGCATCATTGTCTCGTCTCCATTGATCCTGTTTTGCCCGCACGCGTGCAGACAAGGTCTTCAAAGCGCTCGTTCATCGGCAGCTTGTGAGGCATGCTGCTAGGCCCTTCGGATTAACGACCTGCCTCAAGCGACCTGTGAAATTTGTCAGTTCAGCTTCGCACGCATCGAAACTTCACCCGACGCGCCGGCCGCCAGCGGAGCGTTGAGTGTCCAGCGAACATTGGTGATCTCTTCGGCCAGGGCGGGACGCGGGCTGTCGCCGTCGACGACGAACAGTTCCGAGCGGTTGGCGAACGTTGCGCCGCCATCGGCGGAGAAGGCCACAGCCGCGAGGCGGGTGATGGATGACCCTTCGATGTAGGTCACCTGCTCTTCGACCGGCATGTTCAGGACGACGTTTTCAGCCGCTTCGGTGCCGGAGTTGGTGAAGGTGATCGTGTAGACGAGTTCTTCGCCCGGCGCGACGCGCTCGGCGGGGCCGTAGATCACTTCAACGGTGCCGTCCGGATTTTCATTCACGGCGACGATTCGTTCGATCTTCTGATCGGCCTGAATGCCTTCGGCATGTGCGCTGATGCCAGCAATGCCTGTCATCAGAAATGACAGAGCGAAAAACGAGATCTTTTTCATGGTTCTTCCCCAAGCGGTACGGGTCGGAGTTTGACCGCACTCACTTTTTCGGTGAAATCGGTAAAGGCCTTCTTAATGGGTCTGAATTTCAAAGCGTGTTCTGATAATAAACGGATTTACAGATCGCCAGCGATTGCTGAAAAACTTCCCGCCGCCGTGCCTGCACCTGATGACCCGGCCCGGCGCTGCCGTCCCGCACCATCCTCCATTCCGTCGCGGCGAATGAGAACACCTGCGCAACAGGCGTCACGGTGTGACGACAATGGGTCACCACAGGCGCAAAGGGTCCGCCCTTGCAGCAAATGGCTGGCAAGAGCACAACGCTTGGAGCAATGTAGAAGAAAATCAATGTACTGTGAGGGAGCACTTGCAAATGATAGCCTTGCTTTCAGCCGAAGGTGCTTCTGAAGACGAGATGCTCCGGCGCTTTTCCGAGGACGGCGTCGTCGCCCTGCGGGGCGCCTTGTCCTCTGCCGAGATAGAGCGGCTGATGGGCGGCCTTTCGCAGCAACTCGCCGGCATGGTCGGCGCTTCCCCGTTCGACGAGACCGACGATACGACATTGCACATCGGCCTCAATACATGGCGCACCATCGCCCCGGTGCGCGCCGTTGCCTGCGGCGCGACGCTGGCCTCCCTGGCGGCCTGTCTCCTGAACGAGACACAGATTCGCTTCCTCAGCGACCGCACGCTTGTGCGCTCGCCCTCAAGCGGTCATGACGCCGATTTTGCGCCCGATCTTCTCGACGGCGCTTTCCACGATGATGCCTGTGTCACACTGACGCTGCCGCTCTACGAAATGACCCAGGCGCGCGGCCAGATCAGTTTTCTCACAGGCTCCCATCAAGTCGGCAAGCCTGTCCGCGTCGCCAGCCTCGAAGCCTCGGCGGGAACAGTGATCGCCCATCATCCCCGCACAAAGTCACGCCTCGGCGAAGCGGGCGGGCTGATCGCTCTGCTGCAATTGCGTTACGCGGCCGCCAGCGCGCGGCTGACCGAAACCGGCGCCCCGCCGGATGACCTGAAATGTCCAAGGGTCTGGCCGTTGCATTGACGCGGCCGCCGCTGGTGTCATATCGCTGACTGAACGCAACGGGCCAGCCCGGCCCGGCGTCAGTGCCAGCGCGCACCCAAGAGAAAGCCGGACACATCATGCAACAGGCCCTGCAAATCGGCTTCTACGTGGCGCTCGCGGCGACCTTCGCCGTTCTCATCTTTGGCGTCGTCAATCTTGCACGGACCGATGAAGGCCGTGTGTCACGCTCGAACAAGTTGATGCGCCTGCGGATACTGATGCAATTCATCGCCATCCTGCTTCTGGTCGCGCTCGGCTTTGTTTCCGGCGTCATCAAACTCCCGTTCTGATCATGACCACACGTTATCGCTTCATCACCGGTCCCGACACCTCGGAATTTTGCGTACGCGTCACAGCGGCGCTGGCGGAGGGCTGGTCGCTCCATGGCGATCCGGTTTATGCCGCCGACCCGCAGTCCGGGCTGATGCGCTGCGGACAGGCCGTGATCCGCGAAGAGGCTCCTGAAGCCGAGGCTACGAAAGTCTGAACATGGTCAAGCTCAACCGCATCTACACACGCACCGGCGATGATGGCACCACGGGGCTCGCCACCGGGGAGCGCGTGCCGAAATGGTCCCTGCGCGTCGCCGCCTATGGCACGATCGACGAGACCAATGCGGCGCTTGGCCTCGCTGCACTTCATGCCGGGGACAATGGCGACCTCGCCGCCGGAATTTCGCGCGTTCAGAATGACCTTTTCGACCTTGGCGCCGATCTCGCCACGCCAGAGCGCGAGGGCCGTGCGCTCGGATTTGAGGCCTTGCGGATTTCAGATCGTCAGGTCGCCCGCCTTGAGGCGGAAATCGACCGCATGAACGCCAGGATACCGCCGCTCGACAGCTTCATCCTGCCGGGCGGGAGCGCGCTGGCCGCCTACCTTCACCTCGCCCGCACCCTCTCACGCCGCGCCGAACGCGACATTGCCCAACTGGCCGCAACCCAGGGCGAAATCGTCTCCGGCCCGGCGCTGCGGTATGCCAACCGGCTGTCGGACTGGCTCTTCGTCGCCGGGCGCGCCGCCAATGATGACGGCGCCGCGGACGTCAAGTGGATTCCGGGTGCGAACCGCTGACCGGCTTTGACTTTCGCCGGGAGACCACATTCAGCGTCTCCACGAAGACCGAGAATGCCATCGCCGCGTAGATATAGCCCTTGGGCACGTGCACGCCGAAGCCATCAGCGATGAGCACCATGCCGATCATCAGCAGGAATGCCAGCGCCAGCATCACCACGGTCGGGTTCTTGTGGATGAAGTCCGCCACCGGTCCTGCCGCGAGGAACATCACCAGGACGGCAATCACGACCGCCACGATCATGATCGGCAGGTGTTCAGTCATGCCGACGGCCGTCAGGATGGAATCGACGCTGAAGACGAGGTCGATCAGGATGATCTGAACCAGCGCAGCGGCGAACGATTTTTGCGCCTGCGTGTTGAACACGCCGCCGGCAGGTTCAGGGTCGATCTTGCTGTGAATTTCCGACGTCGCCTTCCAGACGAGGAACAATCCCCCCGCTATCAGGATCAGGTCACGCACGGAGAATGCCGTCTCGAACGTTGGCGAACCATTTGGCCCCGCCGCGCCCTCAATGCCGAGATTGAACAGCGGCGCGGTGACGCCCACCAGCACGAACAGGAGCGACAACATGGCCAGCCGCATGATGAGCGCCAGTCCGATGCCGATCTGACGCGCTTTTGGACGCTGCGCCTCGGGCAGCTTGTTCGTCACGATGGAAATGAAGATCAGATTGTCTATTCCGAGAACCACTTCCATCACCACGAGCGCGGCGAGCGCCGCCCAGGCGGCCGGATCGGAAAAGAGCGGAATGATTGAGTCAAACATGAAAAAACCCCACGCGCCATTGAACGCATGAGGCTTTATCACGTTCCGGTCGCCCCCGCAGGGACGATTTCAGTTCGTCAGGTGACGCGCTCGACCATCATCGCCTTGACTTCGGCAATCGCCTTGGCCGGGTTCAGCCCCTTCGGACAGACCTGCGCACAGTTCATGATCGTGTGGCAGCGGTAGAGCTTGAACGGATCCTCAAGATCGTCGAGGCGTTCGCCCGTCGCCTCATCACGGCTGTCGATGAGCCAGCGATAAGCCTGAAGCAGCGCCGCTGGCCCGAGATACTTGTCGCCATTCCACCAGTATGACGGGCAGGAGGTCGAGCAGCATGCACACAATATGCACTCATAAAGCCCGTCAAGCTTGGAACGGTCGGCCTCCGACTGCTTCCATTCCTTCTCCGGCTTCGGCGTATCAGTCTTCAGATAGGGCTGGATGTAGGCGTGCTGGGCGTAGAAATTCGTCAGGTCCGGCACAAGGTCGCGGACCACCGGCAGGTGTGGCAGCGGCGCGATGGTGATGGTATCGCCGGAAATCTCGCCCCAGCCCTTGGTGCAGGCAATCGTGTTGTGGCCGCCAATGTTCATCGAGCACGAACCACAGACACCCTCGCGGCACGACCGGCGGAAGGAAAGCGTCGGGTCGATGTTGTTCTTGATGTAGAACAGCGCGTCGAGCACCATCGGTCCGCACCGCTCGGTGTCCACCCAGTAGGTATCCCAGGTCGGATTGCCGCCCGCCTCGGGGCTGTAGCGATAAATCCTGAACTTCTTCAGCTGTTTCGCGTTCGCGCCGTCAGGCTTCGGCCAATCCTTGCCTTTGCGGACCTTCGAATTCTGCGGAAGTGTGAGCTGGACCATGTTCTTACTCTCTCAAGCGGATCAATAGACCCGCGCTTTCGGCTCTATATAGGCGATCTCGTTGGACATCGTGTAGTCGTGGACGGGGCGATAATCGATCGAAACCTTCCCGCCTTCATCCGCCCAGGCCAGCGTGTGCTTCATCCATTCGCTGTCCTGGCGCTCCGAGAAATCTTCGCGCGCATGGGCGCCGCGGCTTTCCTTGCGGTTGGCGGCGGAATTGACGGTCACGGCCGCCTGCACGATCAGGTTGTCGAACTCCAGCGCCTCGACGAGATCGGTGTTCCAGATCATCGTGCGGTCCTGAACGTCGATGCCGCCCGTCTTGCCACAGATGCCTGCAATTTCCCGCACCCCCTGCTCCAGCACCTCGCCGGTGCGGAAGACGGCGCAGTTGCTCTGCATTGATTTCTGCATTTCAAGGCGCAGTCGCGCCACCGGCTGGTCGCCCTTGGCGTTCCGCATCCTGTCGAAGCGGCCGAGGTGGCGATCGGTCCAGCTGTCGGAGACTTCCGGCTGCTTGGCCCCGGCATCGACCGTCTCGCCGCAGCGCATGCCCGACGCGCGGCCAAACACGACAAGGTCGATCAGCGAATTGGAGCCAAGCCGGTTGGCGCCGTGCACCGAGACGCAGGCCGCCTCGCCGACAGCCATCAGGCCCGGCACGACCGAGTCCGGGTCGCCATTCTTCTTGGTCAGCACTTCGCCGTGATAATTGGTCGGGATGCCGCCCATATTGTAGTGGACCGTGGGCAGCACCGGGATCGGTTCGCGCGTCACGTCGACGCCGGAAAACACCCGCGCCGTCTCGGAAATGCCCGGCAGGCGCTCGTGCAGCGTCTCGGCCGGCAGGTGGTTGAGGTGCAGGAAGATGTGATCCTTCTCGGCGCCGACGCCGCGGCCATCGCGGATTTCCATCGTCATCGCCCGGCTGACGACATCGCGGGAGGCCAGATCCTTGGCGCTCGGGGCATAGCGCTCCATGAAGCGCTCGCCTTCCGAATTGGTCAGATAGCCGCCCTCGCCGCGCGCGCCTTCGGTGATGAGGCAGCCTGCGCCGTAAATGCCGGTCGGGTGGAACTGGACGAACTCCATGTCCTGCAACGGCAGCCCGGCGCGCAACACCATGGCATTGCCGTCACCCGTGCAGGTGTGCGCCGAGGTGCAGGAGAAGTAGGCCCGGCCATAACCGCCCGTCGCAAGGATGGTTTTCTGCGCGCGGAAGCGGTGCAGCGTGCCATCGTCCAGCTTCCATGCAGTGACACCGCGGCAAACGCCCTCCTCATCCATGATGAGGTCGAGCGCAAAATACTCGATGAAGAACTCGGTCTCGTTCTTCAGGGCCTGGCCGTAGAGGGTGTGCAGCATGGCATGGCCGGTCCGGTCGGCGGCCGCGCAGGTGCGCTGGACAGGGCCTTCGCCGAAATTCTTCGTCATGCCGCCGAACGCGCGCTGGTAGATCTTGCCCTCGTCGGTGCGCGAGAAAGGCATGCCCCAGTGCTCCAGCTCATAAACGGCGGCCGGAGCGTTCTTGCACAGGTATTCGATCGCATCCTGATCGCCGAGCCAGTCGGACCCTTTGACGGTGTCGTACATGTGCCAGCGCCAGTTGTCCTCCGACATGTTGCCGAGCGAGGCAGCGATGCCGCCCTGCGCCGCAACCGTGTGGGAGCGGGTCGGAAACACCTTGGTGATGCAGGCCGTGCGCAGCCCGGATTGCGCCGCGCCGAGCGCTGCCCGCAGGCCAGACCCGCCCGCGCCGACAACCACCACGTCATAGGAGTGATCGATCCACTTGTAGCCGCTCATGCGTTTCGCCTTCCGTTCATGCAGACTGCCCGAAAATAGGGCGCTTAAGGAGCCGTCAGGCGCCGATCCAGATTTTCATGACAGCCATGGCTATGGCCGCAAACAGACCGATCGCCACGAAGCTGTTCAGGATCAGCAGAGACTGTTTCATCCCGGTCTTATGGATGTAGTCCTCAATGACGACCTGTAGACCCAGGCGCATGTGAAAAAATGCCGCACCCGACAAAAACAGCAGTCCGATCGCGTTCAGAGGCTGCGACATCCAGTCGATCGCGTTGGCATATCCGCCCCGGACCGACAGCACGGCCGAGATCACAAACCACGGCACGAGCACAACGAGCGCGAGCGCAGAGACGCGCTGCTTGATGAAATGGCCCGTGCCTTCCTTGGCCGAGCCGAGGCCGCGGGCATTGGCCAGCGGTGTGCGATAGCGGGAAGCGCTCATGACTGGCCCCCCTTCACGAAATAGGCAATCGCCCAGAGGCCTGCGCTGGCCAGCAGTGAAAACGCGAAATTGAAAACGCTGATGGCGCTCGCGGTCTTCGGGCTGAAGCCGGCGCGCGGACCGTCCCACATCAGGTGGCGGATGCCGTTGGCGAAATGGAAGGTGACCGCAAGCGTCCAGAGAAACAGGAGGATCTGGCCCGGAATCGACATCATGGCGGCGAACACGAAATCATAGGCCGACCTGCCCATCGCGGCCGAAATGATCCACGCGGCCAGCACGAACGAACCGACATAAAGACCGACCCCGGTTGCGCGATGCATGATGGACGCGACCATCGTCGCATGAAACTTCCAGATCTGCAGATGGGGAGACAGGGGGCGCGGATCGCCCTGGTGCGCGGCGCTCATGCACTTTTCCTTCAGTTGCCCTGTAGCTCGTTTGCGCCAAGAGCGTTATCAATCGGTGTGCGTCACGCAGGCGCTGTCAACGGCCCGGCCCGCTATCGTTCAGGTTCTAGAGCGGCGGCAGGTGGTGTCAATGCACGAACCAGAGGGGGACCGGATGCGGTTGCAAATTCTTGCTGTCCTGATTGCGGCGCTGCTCTGCGGGACATGTTCTGCCCCGGTTGCGCAGGCCGACGCGCCGCCACTGGCGGACCCGCAGCCCGTCAATGCCGAAGGGGCCGAGCCGCCCTTCGGTCGATCCCTTCCTTCTGGCGAGCCTGCTGGCGAGCCTTCTGGTGAGCCTCCAGCTGAGCGGGCCGGTGAAGCCCCGCTCAGCGATATCGGTGTTCTGGACGATCCGCTCACACCCCCTCCGCCGCCTCCGCCGCCTCCGCCTCCGCCCGCACCGTATGCCAACGCCGATGCCAGTTCAGTGGTTGTCACCGGATCTCGGGTACGTTCGCCTTCACAGGAGAATACCGCGCCCATGGTTGTGACCAGCCGGGCAGCCGCTCCGGCAGAGGCTAAGATGGGCTATTTCGCCCCGCCCGTCATGGTCGCGACCGATCCGGGCAATGAGCGCTACGCTGGCGAGGAAGTCTCCCCGATCAAGCTCACTCAGGCCGAGCCGGTCTCTACCTTCGCGGTCGATGTCGATACCGGGGCCTATGCCAATGCCCGCCGGTTCCTCAGCCAGGGCATGATGCCCCCGCAGGACGCGGTGCGGACCGAGGAGATGATCAACTATTTCCGCTATGACTATGCCAAGCCCAAGGATCGCAGCCAGCCCTTCACCGTCACCACCGATGTGGCGAAATCGCCCTGGAACCCCGGCAGCTATCTGATGCGGATTGGCCTGCGCGGTTACGACATCGACGCCGACGAGCGTCCGCCTGCCAACCTTGTGTTCCTGATGGATGTCTCAGGCTCGATGAATGCGCGGGACAAGCTGCCGCTGGTCAAGACCGCGCTGGCGGGCCTTGCGGGCGAATTGAGCCCCAAGGACACAGTCTCAATCGTGGTCTATGCAGGCGCAGCCGGGCTGGTGCTCGAACCCACCAACGATACCGACAAAATCCGCCGCGCCTTGGAAAGCCTCGCAGCGGGCGGATCGACTGCGGGCGGCGCGGGAATCGAACTCGCTTACCGGATTGCCGAGGACAACTTCATCAAGGGCGGGGTCAACCGCGTGATCCTCGCCACCGATGGCGATTTCAATGTCGGCGTGTCGGACACCAAGGCGCTCATCGAACTGATCGAGAAAAAGCGCGATACCGGCATCACGCTGACCACGCTGGGCTTTGGGCAAGGTAACTACAACGAAGCGCTGATGGAGCAGGTGGCGAACAAGGGTAACGGCAACTACGCCTATATTGACACCGCGCTGGAAGCGAAGAAGGTGCTGGGCGAGGAGATGGCGAGCACGTTGTTCACCATCGCCAAGGACGTGAAGATCCAGGTCGAATTCAACCCCGCCGTGATCGCGCAATACCGGCTGGTCGGCTACGAAAACCGCGCGTTGCGGGAGGAAGACTTTGACAATGACAAGGTCGACGCAGGCGACATTGGCGCAGGCCATCAGGTGACCGCGATCTACGAAGTGGTGCCCGTGGGCGGCAAGGGCTGGATCGCGCCCAGAAGGTATGAAGACGCGCCCCAAGCCGCAGCCGCCACCCGGCTGGCC
>JBGSUF010000370.1:0-2741 GCA_041736285.1 Hyphomonadaceae bacterium
TCCCCAGCGCGCCGATAATGCCGAGCAGGTCGCCCAGCGAGCTGTCACCCCCCGCAATCCGCCAGGCGGAAGCCCCCAGCACGAGCGCCAGCGCCAGTCCGCCCGCCACTTCCAGGATCGGATCGACCGCCGCCTTGTCCGCCAGCACTTTCAGGAACAGGCGCGAGCGTTCGAGAAATCCCTTTCCCGCCCGGCCGCGCTGATAGTCCTCAAGGCCATAAGCCTTCACCGCCCGCGCCGACTGGAACCCCTCAGTCAGCAGCGCCGACACCTCCCCGACCTGCGCCTGCGCCCGCTTGGCGCGCTTTCGCACCCGATTGCCGAGCGCGATCACCGGCCAGAACGCCACAGGATAGGCGAGGATCAGGATCAGCGTCAGTTTCCAGTCGAGCCACAGCATGGCCGCGAAAACGCCGATCACGGTCAGAAGGCTCTTGGTGAAATTGTTGGCAAAGCGCAGCGCCGCATCGCGTATCGCCGTCACGTCATTGACAAAGCGCGAGACAAATCCGCCGGCGGCATCGCCAGACAGCCGGGCGAAGTCCCCCTGCGTCAGCGCATCGAACTGCGCCTGCTGCACATCCACGAGCGCGCGCTGCACGCCGGTATTGTTGGCCAGCGTCATCGCATACATCGACAGCGCCCGCCCGAGCGCAAAGGCAATGATCGCTCCGGCGCTCCACCACACCCAGTTGGACGCGCCGGCCTCACCCCGTATCGCCGACTGAATCCCCTCGCCGACATAGGCCAGCACGACGACATACGCGTTAGCGAAAGCCGCCGTCAGCACCGCAAACAGCGTGCCCAGCGCAAACCAGCCCCAGTGCGCCGTGAAACGGGCGCGAAACAGCCGCAACAGGCTCCCGGCCCTGCCCTTGCGTTGGCCGGGCACCGCCCCGCCCCCTTCAGGGCGCAGCGCCGGATCAGACGCTGTGGTGATCGCCGGTCTCCGGGTCGAGCAGCCTGTGCGCATGGAGGATGAAATAGCGTGTCTCGGCATGATCGACCGTGCGATGCGCCGCCGCTTTCCACGCGTCGTAGGCTTCCTTGTAGCTGGCAAACGCGCCAACGAAGTCGACAGCCTTGAGGTCTTCGAACTCGACGCCGGCGACATCCTTCAATTCACCGCCAAAGACGATGTGCAGGAGCTGTGACGATTTGGTCTCGGTTTTGGTCATCTTGGATCGCGCTGTCTGATTCGGTTGAACTTTGGGTGGGGTTTGAGCCGCCGAAACAGGCTGATCGGCATGCGGATCGGGCAGCTGCACCACTCTGAAACGCTCCTTTAGCAGCGCATGAACACGAGGGCCAGCGGCCAGCAGGCTCTTTTGCACCGCCCGCGACTGGTTGAACCGGAAGTCTTCCCCGTCATGCGTCGTGGCCAGCCCGCCCGCCTCGCGCACGATGATCTCCGCCGGGGCCAGGTCCCAGTCGCTCTTGCGCCACAGCACGACGGCGGCGTCCCACACGCCCGACGCCACCAGCGCCATGCGGTAGAGCGTGGCGTTCGGCTTGGGATCGGCAAACTCCATATCCGGCCAGGGTGAGCGCCATTGACTGCCGGTGACGAGTTGCTCGGCGGCGATCATCCGGCAGCCGCGCACTTCGTCATGCTCGCTCGCCCGGATCGGATTGCCGTTGAGAAAGGCCCCGCCGCCCTCGTGCGCCTCAAACAATTCCTGCGTCACCGGATTATACACCACCCCGGCGACGGCCCGGCCCGCCGCCAGCACGGCCAGCCCGATGCACCAGTATTTCTCGCCGCGAATGAAGGCCCGCGTGCCATCAATCGGATCCACAACAAAGACATTGTGACGATCGCGCGCGCTGAACGCCTCGCTTGTCTCCTCCGACAGCCAGCCATAATCCGGCCGGGCCCGCCGCAGACGCTCGGCCAGCAACGCATCGACGGCCATGTCCGCCTCCGTCACCGGATGGCCGGGCGACTTGTTCCAGACGGCGACATTGCCGCCGAAATGGCTCATCGCGAGTTTCCCCGCCGCCAGCGCCGCCTCCCGCAGGAGAGAAAGATCGGCCTCAGGTGCCGGCAAGGCTCATGTCCTCGATCAGGATGGAAGGGGCGTTGGTTGATCCCCGGAATTCGAGGTCCGAGAGCGGCACAAGGCGCGCGAACATGTCTCTCAGCTCGCCCGCCACCGTCACCTCAGACACCGGGTAAGCGATCTGTCCGCCTTCAAACCAGAAGCCTGCCACGCCGACCGAATAATCGCCCGTGTTCGGATTGACCGACGGGCCGAACATGTCGGTCACAAGCAGGCCCTCTCCCGCCATCGCCATGGCCTCGCCCGGTGACATCGCCCCGGCCTCCATGTGGAGATTGGACGTCGTGATTCCCGGCGGATCGCCGAAGCCGCTGCTGGCAAACCCGTTCGGAACCATTCCGAGCTGGCGCGCCGATGGCCCGTTCAGAAGGAATTGCTCCAGCACCCCGCCCGCGATCACATGCTGGCGGCGCACCGCCCGGCCTTCGCCGTCATGCACACGGCTGCCCATGCCGCGGGGGCGCAGCGGATCGTCGATGATGTTCACGCCGGGCGCAAAGATCTGCGTGCCCAGCCTGTCCTTCAGGAAGGAGATGCCGCGCGCGACCTGCGGCCCGGAAATCGCCCCGATCAGATGGCCGACAAGGCTCGCCGACAGCCGCCTGTCATAGATCACGCTGGCCTTGCGGCTGGCAATCTTGCGGGCGCCCAGCCGCGCCACCGTGCGCTCGCCTGCAA
>JBGSUF010000380.1:0-3606 GCA_041736285.1 Hyphomonadaceae bacterium
CAGCGCCTCGCCCGCTTCGGGCATCTCGATCCGGATGCCGACTTGCAGATTGCCGCGCTGAAATCTCGCCTTGGCCTCGGACCGCACAACCGCGTCCAGCCCGTCAAAGCCCGGCGGCGAGTTGACACGCATGTCCAGCCCGCGACCGTTGACGGACTTGGCCTCAACGCTCCAGCCGCCCCATTGCGCCTCGCCGAATGCCCGGCCAAACCCCGTCATGCCCTGCAGCGCGCCTGCAATCCCCCCGGCTGCGCCCGTCACTGCCCGCGCTCCCGCGCGATTTCCTCGCGTTCGAAGCGTCGGTAAGCGGCGACATTCTCATTGTGCTCGCGCAGCGTCACCGCAAAGGCATGCCCGCCCGTCCCGTCGGCCACAAAGAAAATATAGTCGGTCGTCGCCGGCTGCATCACCGCAGCAATCGCGCCGCGTCCGGGATTGCAGATCGGCGTCGCGGGCAGCCCGTCAATCGCGTACGTGTTCCACGGTGTTGGTGTGTCGACTTCCGAGCGCAGCAGCGTGCGCCGCTGACCGCTTCTGTTGTAGAGCGGTTCACCCCGGTTGACGCCGTAATGGGCGGTCGCATCCGCCTCCAGCCGCATGCCGCGCCGCAGCCGGTTGACGAAGACGCTGGCGACGATCTCGTATTCATCCTGCCCGGCCGCCTCTTTCTGGACCACGCTCGCCAGGATCAGCGCTTCGCGCGGGCTTGCAACCGGAACAGACGGGTCACGCCCGGCCCAGAGTTCGGCCAGCAGTTCGGCCTGCTCGCGCTGCATCAGTTCCACCAGCTCCGCCCGGGTCATCCCGCGTGAAAATGTATAAGTGTCCGGCAGCAGCGTCCCCTCCTCCGGCACCGTGTTCGGCATTTCGCCCTCAAGGACGGGATCAGCCTCGATGCGCTTGAAGATCTGCGCCGTCGTCAACCCTTCCGGAATCGTGATCCGGTGGAGTATCACCTCGCCGCTGACCAGCCTGTCGAGCAGCGCCGCGACACTCTCGCCCGGCGTGATCTGGTATTCCCCGGCCTTGATCCTGCTGTCGACCCCCCGCAGCCGCGCCGCCAGTCGCATCACGCGCGCATCGCGCACCACGCCAGAGGCCTCAAGACGGGGCGCAATGACCGCCAGCCCCTCCCCGCGCGCGACCAGAAGCGTCTGCGGCTCACCGTCCAGCGGACCGGTGCGGACAATCTCATTCTGCAGCCAGACCCATCCGGCCCCGGCGGCGACACCACCCGCGACAATGGCAAAGATCATAATGGCGAGCAGGGCTTTCAAAAGCTTCATTGGCGCGCTCCGTCTGGCAGCTGAAGCCCCCTTTGAAGCCCCGCCACAATGCCCCCGCTCAGGCCGTGTCAGTCCTCGTAGGCGCGCATCACCAGCGCAGCATTCGTCCCGCCAAAACCGAAGCTGTTGGAGAGAGCGACTTTCACCTTCGCCTTGCGAGCGGTCTTGGCCACGAGATCGACCTTGGGCTCGAATGACGGATTGTCGAGATTGAGCGTTGGCGGGATCACGCTGTCGCGCATGGCCAATGCGCAGAACGCTGCTTCCACGGCCCCGGCCGCGCCGAGCAGGTGCCCTATGGCTGACTTGGTGGAGGAGACCATGACATGCCCGGCCCTTTCTCCGAACAGGCGCTCGATGGCCCGCACTTCGATTTCATCGCCCTTCGGCGTCGATGTGCCGTGGGTGTTGATGTAGTCGACCTCTTCGGGCGCAATCCCGGCATGTTTGAGCGCCATGCTCATCGCCCGGAAACCACCATCGCCATCCTCGGACGGTGAGGTGATGTGGTAGGCGTCGCCGGACAGGCCATAGCCCACCACTTCGGCATAGATTTTCGCGCCGCGCGCCTTGGCGTGCTCAAGCTCTTCAAGGACGACGACGCCCGCGCCCTCGCCCATCACAAACCCGTCGCGGTCGCGGTCATAGGGGCGCGACGCCGCCTCCGGATTGTCGTTGAAATTGGTCGACATCGCCTTGGCCGCGCAGAAGCCCGCAACGCCCAGACGGCAGATCGCCGCTTCCGCGCCGCCCGCCACCATCACGTCGGCGTCGCCATACTTGATCAGGCGCGCACTGTCGCCAATCGCATGGGCGCCGGTTGCGCAGGCCGTCACGACCGAATGGTTCGGCCCCTTCAGGCCATGCTTGATCGACACCTGCCCGGAAGCGAGGTTGATCAGCGATGCCGGAATGAAGAACGGGCTCACCTTGCGCGGGCCGCCTTCCTTCAGGATGATCGAATAATCGTAAATCGTCTGCAGCCCGCCAATGCCAGAGCCGATCATCACGCCGGTGCGTTCCTGATCGTGCGGATCGGTCGGATGCCATCCGCTGTCTGCCAGCGCCTCGTCGGCCGCCGCCATGCCGAACAGGATGAAGTCATCGATCCGGCGCCGCTCCTTGGCCGAGACCGTCTTGTCCGGATCGAAGGCGTGCTCATCACCCGCCCCGCCGCCCCGGCCGTCCGCAAACGGCACCTGACAAGCGATCTGGCAAGGCAGGTCATCGGTCTCGAAAAGGTCGATGCGCTGCGCTCCCGATTTCCCGGCGATCAGGCGTGACCACGTCGCCTCGCGGTTGCCCGCTAGGGGTGTGACCATGCCAATTCCGGTAATCACAACGCGGCGCATCGACATCTCCCTCAGCTCACATGAGCCTTGATGTGGGTGACGGCATCGCCAACCAGCTGGATGTTCTCCTGAACATCATCCGGAATCTCGATGTTGAACTCTTCCTCGAAGGCCATGACCAGCTCGACCAGGTCGAGGCTGTCAGCACCCAGATCGTCGATGAAGCTTGCGCCCTCGGTGACCTTGTCGGCGTCCACGTCGAGATTCTCGACAACAATCTTTTTCACGCGCTCGAAAACATCAGCCATGAAAGCCTCCCCTTTACTTATCTTGACGATGCCCAGTGGCACCGCGGGATTGATGATGATTGGCCGTTAGCATACGGATTTTCAATTGACCATGCCTTCCCTGCCACAGCGGCAGGGCATGTCAGATCATCGCCATACCGCCATTGATGTGCAGCGTTTGTCCAGTGACATAAGACGCTTCGTCGGAAGCGAGATAGACCACGCCTGCGGCAATGTCCCGCCCGACGCCGAGACGCCCGACCGGTATCGAGCCCAGGAGCGCTGTCTTCTGCGCTTCCGGCAACCCATCCGTCATTGGAGATTCGATAAATCCCGGCGCGACGCAATTGGCGGTGATCCCGCGCGAGGCGACCTCCTGCGCAAAAGCTTTGGTGAAGCCGATCATCCCCGCTTTGGAGGCGGCATAATTGGTCTGGCCGGGATTGCCGGTCACGCCGACGACCGACGTGATGCCGATGATTCGCCCGTGCCTGCGCTTCATCATTCCGCGCACCGACGCCCGTGCCAGCCGGAAATAGCTCTCCAGATTGACCCGGATCACCGCGTCCCAGTCCTCATCCTTCATCCGCATGATCAGGCCGTCGCGGGTGATGCCGGCGTTGGCGACCACTACGTCGATCGGGCCGAGATCCGCCTCGACCATGGCGATGCCGGCCTTGCTGGCGTCATAATCGGCCACGTTCCACTTGTAGACCGGGATGCCGGTCTCGGCCTTGAAGG
>JBGSUF010000397.1:0-2123 GCA_041736285.1 Hyphomonadaceae bacterium
GCCTCGCCGATCCGGCGCTGCGTCAATCTCGGCAACACGCTGGAAGCGCCGACCGAGGGCCTCTGGGGTCAGGTCGTGCGTGAGGAGGACATGGCTCGCATTCGCGCGGCCGGCTTCGACACGGTGCGCATCCCCATCGCATGGTCCGAACACGCCGCGACCACCCCGCCCTACACCATCGACCCGGCCTTCCTCGCGCGGATCCGGGAGGTTGTTCAGTGGGCGGAGGCAGCCGACCTTCAGGTCATCATCAACGTTCACCACTACAACGAGATCACCGAAGACCCGGCCACCCACATTCCCCGCCTGATCGCCATCTGGGACCAGATTTCAGACGCCTGGGCCGGTGCCTCACCGCGCGTGATCTTCGAATTCCTCAACGAGCCGCATTCGAAGATGACCGCCGCGAAGGTCGATCAGGTCAACGCCATCCTTCTCGATCGCCTGCGCCAGCGTCATCCGGACCGCTGGATGATCCTCGGTGGCGGTCAATGGGGTCACTGGAGCGGCCTGATCGAGACAGACCCGCCCTTCGACCCGCGCATCATCGCGACGTTTCACTTCTATGATCCGTTCGCCTTCACCCATCAGGGCGCGCCATGGGCCACGCAGCCTGCGCCCCTCGGCACGGTCTGGGGCAGCGCCCGTGACATGCGCGAGATCGGGCAGAGTTTCGACAAGGCCTATGACTTCGCCGTCGCGCGTGGCCTGCCCGTCCTCGTCGGTGAGTTTGGTGTCTATGAAGCTGTGCCCGTCGAGCAGCGTGCTGAATGGACGCGCTTCATCCGCGAGGCCGCCGAGCAGCGCGGCATGAGCTGGTGCCACTGGGACTTTGCCGCCGGATTCCCGCTCTACGACACAGACGCCGAGCGCTGGATCGAGCCGGTGCTGGACGCACTCATCACGCCGCCGCCGCAATCCCGTTGACAAGGCCCGGAGCTTCGGCCCGCAGGAAGTCGATCAGCGCACGCTCGGCGGGTGTGGTCCGCTTGTCCCAGCCGAGCCGCTTCAGGAACCATGTCTTTTCCTCGGGCACGATGGCCTCTGCCCGCGCCGCCGCAGCCTCCCGCGCCGCGCTGCGTGCGATGGCGGCCTTGCCCGGATCGTGGGCGATCTTCTCAAACCAGCTGCCGTCCGCAAAGCTGTTCAGCATCGACTGGAACCGGCCGGAAATCCCGGCGCTCGAAGTGTCCTTCAGCCACGCTTCACGGGCCAGCGCTCCGGCGATGTCGTCCGGAGACGGATGGACAAACGCCATCAGGTGATTGGCGATCGCCCGCGAGAACAGGTCATTCCACGCCAGCACATTCGCCGACATGCCGATATCATCGTTCAGCGCCCACAGCGCGTTGGCTTCCTCGCGCGTGACCCAGACCGCACCCTGACCGGCGGGCGCATACAGCACACGGCGCAGCCACTCGACATGGTGGGCGCTCGCATGTCCGTCCAGGCGCACCCGGTCGCAGACCACCTTCAGCGCGAACGCCGACAGGGCCTGCGGCGCGCCCTCGGCATGGCGCAGCAGCGACAACAAAAGCTCGATTTCCGAATCGATGACATCACGGCCTTCGCGGATGATCTGCGCTTCCAGCCAGGCCGTCTCCGCTTCCGTCACCCAGCCGACCGGCGCCTGCACTTCAAGGAGAAAGCAGCGGATGATGTCCACGAACCGGTCCGGCCAATGCGCATTGACCTGCGTGAGACGGGCATTCAGCGAGAACACCGCCTCCGCCTCGGCCCGGCTCACCACACCATCGGCATAGACCTGCCGCACGACCTGCATGAGGTCAGCGCTCGTGACCTCCGTCACAGACTTCAGCCGTGCGATGACCTTCAGGTTTTCGCTGTCTGCCATGGGGGTTCCTCGATGCGACGCAACAGCCGCATCCTTGCCACGGAGCGGTGAATTAATCGTTGACGCTCAAGGTTGTAGTCGGGACAATTCAACGGCTGGGAGAGATCACTGCAGCAAACTCTGCAGGATCGACATTGCCGCCCGTCAAAAGGACGCCAACTGTCCGGCCCTGCCATTCCGGCGGCGCGTGATGCAGGGCCGCCGCCAGCGCCGCCGCCCCGCCCGGTTCCACCACCAGCTTGAGGTGCCGGAAAGCGAGCCGCATCGC
>JBGSUF010000401.1:0-16305 GCA_041736285.1 Hyphomonadaceae bacterium
TCGGGGCTGGGCGCGGCTGGGCCAGGCTTGCGGCGACCGACCTCTGCGATGCGCCTGCCGCGCCATCCGCCCCGGCGCTGAGCGCAGAAAACACCGGCGAGGCCCCTGATGCGTAACCGGATCGAGAATCTCCTCAACGCGCAGGTCACGCAGACCGCCTCGACCCGCGCCATCGCCCTGTTCCGCATCCTGCTCGCCATGCTGGTGCTGCAACGCTATGGCCCGGAGCTTTCCCTGTATGCGCTGGAAACGCCGTGGACATTCATGCTCAGCACGCTGTTCTTCGTGTTCACGCCGCTGATGCTGGTCGGCTGGATGACGCGGATCGCCGTGCCCGCCGTCGCGCTGATGCTGGGGCTGCTTTACTATTCCCAGCCGCTCGGCGCGGGCGTCTGGATGGGCATGTCGCACCATCAGTATGTGCTGTTCATCCTCACTTTCCTGACCGCTTTTGCGCCGTCAGCGGGATCCTTCTCGGTGGATCGCTATCTCGGCGTGGTGCGTGCGCGTCGCTCCGGGCTTGCCGAGCCGGAGGAGCGCGGCACTGTCTGGGCGCAAAAGCTCATCGTTTTGCAGCTCTGCGCCATCTATTTCTGGACGGCGATCGACAAGACGCATTGGGAATTTGTCAATGGAGACCGGCTGGAACGCATCTTCGAGTGGGCCTATGCCGCCAGCCCCCTGCATGAAGTGCTGACCCCCAAGCCGCTGCTGGCCTTCGGCTCGACAATGGTGCTGCTGGTGGAATACATGCTGCCCGTCGCCATTCTCGCGCGCTGGCGGCTCCAGCTTTTCGTTCCGGTGGGGCTTGCGCTGCATGCGATGTTCTATGTCATGCTGCCGGTGAACACGTATTCGGCGAGCATGATGATTGTCTACCTCCTCGTTGTCCGGCCCAGCCGTGTGCATGATGTCATCGACACCATCATCGGACAGGCTGGCAGCAGGCGGCCGTCCCGTGCCTGATCCCGCGCGCATCATCTATGACGGGGAATGCCCGTTCTGCGCGTCCTACGTCGCCTTCGCGCGGCTGCGAAAGCGTCTTGGCGCCGTCGAGCTGATTGATGCCCGCCAGCGGCCCGACATCGTGGAGAGCCTCGCCGCGCGCGGTTTCCAGATCGACGAGGGCATGGTCGTGGAGATGGATGACAAGGTCTTCTTCGGGCCGGAGGCGATGTGGGCGATCAACACGCTGCTATCGGCCAATCCGCTGCTCAGACTGGTCAGCGGCCGCCGCTTCCTCAAGCTCGCCTATCCGCTGATGCGCGGCGGCCGCAACATGACCCTCCGCCTGCTCGGACGCCGCCCGATCGCTGCGCCGCGGTTCTGACCCGGACAAGCCCGATCAGCAAGGCCCGATCAGAAAGGCCGGCCGATGAACAGGTTGAGTGTCTGGCGGCCACCTTCCGATGCGCCCAGCGCAATGAAGACCGGCCCGATGGGGGTGTCTGCCGCGACAAAGACATTCCCGCCAAGCCTGAGTTCGGCGAGGTTGAGGTCATCTGCATCCTCCCAGACCCGGCCAAGTTCGCCGGATGCGCCAATGTAGAACGGGACACCGAACAGCCCCGTCTCGCTGGTTGGGAACCGGTAGAGCGTCGTCAGGCGGCCAATCGCGAACGCCTCCCCGGCCAGCTCCTCGCGGTGGTAGCCTGACAGGCTGAACGGCCCGCCCAGACGGTATAGCGCATCGACGCTGGCCACGCCGCTGATGGCCGATCCGGCCCGAATGTCGGTGACGAAGGACAACTGACCGCTGCTGCGCGCAGCCTGATAGCCGAAATCGAACAGCACATAATCGTCACTGTTTCCAAGGGCTTCGTCGGCGACAGCCAGGCGCACTTCCGCGGCCTGCCCGCGCGCCGGGAAGAACGGGTGATCCAGCGTATCAACCCCGCCGCTCAGCACGATGCGGCCAATATCGATGTTCTGGCGTGTTGCGACCCGCACGCCGTCGGACAGTTCGGCCGTGCCTGCCCCGCGCTCATAGCCGACCCGGACCTCTCCGTAAGTTCCAAACTGATAGCCGACATCGATTCCTGCGACGCCGTAAATCAGGTCGTAGCCTGCCAGCCGGAAGCCGTCCGGGGCGTAGAAGTCGACCACCCGGGCTTCCGACAGCACGCGCGGATTGACGAACCAGGTCTGTGACGGGCCGAGCAGGCGGAAATAGTCGGCCGCGAAGGCGTTGCGTTCCCCGAACGTCGCCGCCAGCCGCACCTCGGAGCCGAAGGCGTCCAGAGCGCCGGTCCGGTAATCGACCGAAAACGAGTATTCCGATCCTTCGACGAGATCTGTATCGACGGTCAGGCCGAGGCGGACACGGTCGGCGCCGCTGGCATAGACCTGGGGGCGGATGACGAGGCCGTACTGGCCATCGACGTCCTCGAAGGCATAATCGACCCGCTCGAATTCTCCGAGTGCATACACGCGGTTCATGGCGGCGGCGATTTCCGCCGGGTCGGCCCGCTTGCCCGCGAAATTCCCGATGCGTTCGTAAAGCACGCTGTCGGCGAGCACGGAGGGGTTGTCGAGCCGAACAAAATCAATCACGCGCGGCGGCGGGATCTGGGCCGGCATCACGATCCCGCGCTGGCTGGCCAGCTCCCGCAATCTTGGCAGGGCAGGTTCAGTCGAGCGTCGCCCGGCCTCGACGAAGGCGGCGGCGCTCTTGAAGTCAGCCGGGGTCAGATCGCCCGGATCGATCCGGATCAGGATGTCGTTTTCGCCCAGCGTTGCGATCTGTGCGCGCTCATTGGTGAGGATGAGGAGGCTGACGGTCTGGGCCAGCACGTCCACGGCATTGTTGATCTCGTCGGTCTCAAGCAGCGGGGCCTGCGTGGCCACTGCGATCACGATGTCGGCCCCCATGGCGCGCGCCACGTCCACCGGGATGTTGGCCGACAGCCCGCCATCGACCAGCAGGCGGCCATCCAGCGAAACCGCTCCGAAAACACCCGGAACCGCCATGCTCGCCCGCATGGCGAGCGCCAGCTCACCCTCCGCAAGCACCACTTTCTCGCCGGTCGCGATATCGGTGGCCACGGCGCGGAAGGCGATGGGCAGTGCGTCGAACGTCTGGACGGCGCTGCGGACCGGGATCAGGCGGCGCAGTTCCAGCAGCAGGTTCTGGTCAGCGACGAAGCCTTCCGGCAGCGACAGGCCCGAACGGTCGAGCCCGAGACTGAGCTTGACCGGGAAATCGGCCTGCTGGGTTTTTTGCCGGTAACTCAGGTCTTCGCGGGAGGGTGTGACGTCGAACACCGCATCCCAGTCAAGGTTGGTGACAGCCGATTCCAGAGCTTCGCCGTCCAGCCCCGAGGCATAAAGCCCGCCAATGATCGATCCCATCGACGTGCCGACCACGATGTCGGGCTGTATCCCAAGCCGCTCCAGTTCACGGATGACGCCGACCTGCGCAAGCCCAAGCGCCCCGCCGCCCGAAAGCACGAGGGCAATCTTCGGCCGGTCGCTCGTGTCGATGGGATCGGCAATCAGGTGCGGATCAACGCTCTGCGCCCGCGTGGTGAGGCCGGAAGCCGCAACGACACTGATGGCCACCAGTCCGAGGAGTCTGAATGAAGTTTGGGTCATCGCAACTCCAACGGGCCGCTTCCGGTGCTTTCGCGACACGCCGGGCACCAACGTTCGCGCTGGAGACAACTAACCCGTCCTGCCGGGGCTGTCATTCCCCCCCTGAAACGCGCGCCGGACATGAAAGAGCCTCGCCGCCCTGAATCGGAAGCGAGGCTCATGTCAGATCAGACCGGCATTGCCGACAGTTTTCAGCGACCGGCGCGGCCTGTCGTCTGCCGACGGAAGGGCAGAACCTTTGCGCTGCGCACGATTTCCGGCATCGCATACAGCGAGGCAAACGGCAGATCAGAGACTTCATGGGTCTCGTATTGGCCAAAGCCGTTGAAGCGCGTCGCCATGGAGGTGCCGTAACCGCCCAGATTGCCGAACTCGATGTAATCGCCCGACTTCAGCGAGGCCGGCAGCCGCAGCGGCTCGGCGAACTTGTCCGAGGAATCACAGGTCGGGCCGTAGACCAGCCATTCAGAGGTTTCGCCCTCGATCTCATTGCCGTTGGCGTCAATGCAGCGGGTCGGATAACGCCACTTCTCGTGCGCCGCATCATAGAGCGCGCCATAAGAGCCGTCATTGATGTAGAGCGCGCCGGGCTTGACGAGGTCTATCCGCGTCAGCAGCGAAGCGCTTTCAGCGACGAGCGCCCGGCCCGGCTCACACCACAGATCGGCGTTGCCGAGAACCATCATCTCCTCGAACGCTTCGTGGATGGCATTGACATACGCATCCATCGGCGGCGGGTTCATGCCGGGATAGGCCGCCGGAAAGCCGCCGCCCACATCCACGATATCCACCGTGACCGAGGCTTCGACAATCAGGTCCGACACCAGCGCCATGGCTTCGCGATAGGCATAGGGATCCATGCACTGCGAACCGACATGGAAGCTCACGCCAAGCTCGTCTGCATGCGCTCGCACCGCGCGCAGAAGGTCCGGCACGATCTCGGTCGGCGCGCCGAACTTGCCCGAAAGCGGCAGAAGTGCGCCGACACCAGACACCGCCACACGCACGACCAGCGTCAGGTCTCGGGCATTGCCGGTGGCGTCGAGAATCTTCTCAAGCTCTTCGTGGGTGTCGAGAACAAAGATGCGGCAGCCGAATTCATGATACGCGCGGCGGATCGCACGCGGCGTTTTCACCGGGTGCATGAAGGCGAGCTTCGCATCCGGGAAACGGCGTCCGATCAGCTCGACTTCCGCTTCGGAAGCGACATCGAACCAGCGCACACCGGCGCCGTAAATCGCGTCGAGCACCCACGGCGAAGGGTTCACCTTCACAGCGTAGAGCACGTCGCCGTTGAAGCTGTCCAAAAACCAGCGCGCAGCCGTAGCCGCGCGCGCTGGACGAGCACAAATGACGGGGACCTCCGGACGGAGGCCGCGCACAATGGACAGAGATGACCCGTGGCGTTTCATCGCACCAACTCCCAAGTCAAGAACCAAACCCAGGTGGCGTTAGTGCGTTGCATCCGATGGAGGCTTGGATGCTTTGAGGTCCGCCGTTCGAAGAGGGGACATAGGGTCTACATGCCGGGATGTAAAGTGAAATCTTGTGATGGAAGCGTCACATTTGGCGGCTAGTCTGAGGGTCGGATTGAGTATCATGGACAGGACCTTGTCATGCGGATCGCCCATTTCAACCCCTTTGGCCGGATCATTCTTGGCTGCGCCGCTCTTCTTCTGGCGGCATGTGGGGATGCATCAGGCTCGATGTCGCGCTTTGACGGCCAGCCTGTGCCGCCGCCGCCGCCGCTTCCGTCAAGCTCGGCCAAGCTGAAATTTGTTGGCTCTTCCACAGTGTCGCCCTTTTCGACGACCGTTGCCGAGCAATTTGGCGCGGCCACACGCTTCGACACACCGATCGTTGAAACGACCGGAACGGGCGGCGGCTTCAAGATTTTCTGCCAGGGCGTCGGCGCGGACACGGCCTCGATTTCCAACGCATCGCGCCCGATCAAGGCTTCGGAAGTCCGCGACTGCCTGAAGAATGGCGTGACGGATCTGGTTGAGGTGAAGATCGGCTATGACGGCATCGTGTTTGCCAATGCCAGCGATGCGCCGATTTTTGACCTGACCAAGGAGGAGATTTTCCTCGGCCTCGCCGCCCGCGTTCCCGGACCTGACGGAGTGCTGATCGCCAATCCCTACATGCGGTGGTCGGAGGTGAACGCCAATCTTCCGGACGTCGAGATCAAGGTGTTCGGCCCGCCGCCAACCTCCGGCACGCGCGACGCTTTCGTCGAGATCGCCATGGAGGGCGGCGCGCATGAGATGGCCGTCCGTCTCGGCCTTGAAGGCGATGCCGCCGCCGCGCTCACGGAAGCTGCACGGACGCTGCGCTCGGATGGCGCATGGATTGATGCCGGGGAGAATGACGCCTCCATCATCCAGACCCTGATCAAGAACAAGGGCGCGATCGGCGTGCTCGGCTTCTCCTTCCTCGAACAGAATGGCGACCGCGTGAAGGCCGCGCGCGTCAACAATGTCGACCCGTCCTTCGAGGCCATCGCCGCCGGGGACTACAAGGTTGCCCGCTCGATGTATCTCTACGTCAAGTCGCAGAATGTCGGGCTCGTGCCGGGCCTGATTGAATTCATCGAGGAATTCACGCGCGAAACCACATGGGGCCCGGAGGGCTATCTGGCGGACAAGGGGCTTATTCCGCTGCCTGCGGACGCCCGCCGGAGCGTGCGTGAAGACGCGCTGGCGCTCAAGAAAATGGACCTTTCCGGCTTCGAATAACCGACCGGTCTGTCGTTCTGGCTGATTGCCCGCCGCGCGGTCTTGCTGCGAGCTGCCGCGAGCGGTGATGCCCCCGCACATAAGCGAGGTGCAAGCCTTCGTCCATCTTGTCCGGAACCGGGTGCGATCTTCGCCCGGGTCGGGATTACTGCGCCATTTCTGCAGGATCGACCAGCGCGGCGGCGTCCTCGGCTATTCTGGCATAATGCGCCGCGTCGATCCCCGCGACGATATCGGCGGTGAAGCGGGCGATGTCGAACCCTTCTTCCCCGGCCACGTCATATCCGCGCCGCACGATGACAAGGTTGTAGGACGGGATGATGACGACGTGCTGCCCGCGATTGCCCAGCATGGCGAAAGCATCATCCGGCACGCCCGCCTCCCGGCTCAACAGCCAGAACTGCGCCCCGTAGCCGAATGAGCCGCTCGCGGGCTGTGCTGGTGCCGGCGTGGTCACGAACTCGCGCCAGTCCTCGGGCAATATCCGCTCGCCCGCCCAAACCCCATCCTGGAGATAGAGCTGGCCGATGCGCGCAAGGTCGCGCGCCGTGGTCCAGACCTGGCTTGAGGAAATGTAGTCGCCCTGCCAGTCAACCTCGAGCGTTGTGTTGTATGCGCCGATCTTCCACAACAGCGCCTCATAGGGGAAGCGCAGGAAGGCACCGTCGTCGGCCATCACCTGTCGCAGCGAGCGCATTGCCGCCAGCGTATCATTGTTGGCATATTTGAAGCGCGTGCCGGGCGCCGCCTCAAGGCTGCGGGTTACAGCCGACTCGGCCACGCTGGCGCCGCCAAAATACAGCCGGTCGGTGCGTGACCCGCTCGCGCCGCTGTCGAGGCCGCTGGCCATGTTGAGAAGGTTGCGCAGGGTGATCTGCCTGCGCGGATCGCCGCCGCCGGACCATTCCTGAAGGACCGCATCGTGATCAATGTCGAGAAGGCCCTGATGCTCTGCTGCGCCGATGATGGTCGCGGTCAGGCTCTTGGCGACCGACCATGTGCGTTGCGGGGTGTCGGCGTTGATGCCGCGGGCATAGCGTTCGATCAGGATTTCGCCGCCGGACGCAATGAGCACGCCGCTCGTGCGTGCGCCGGCGCCATAGGTCGAGCCATCAAAGGCAAAGTCGACCGCCGCTTCCAGCGTGCCATAGCTTGCAAGGCTGATCGGTGCGGCGCGGGCGTCGGGCGACAGGAGGATGCCGCTCTCCTCGCGCGACAGATCGGGCCAGACTTCGAAGCGCGGCAGGTAGGCGGCGGCAGCCGGGCCGGCCCCGATCGGGAGCTGTGTGCAGCCGAGCCCTTGGCGCCAGACGGCCATGCGCGGTGGCAAGGTCTCGCTGAAGGCAACCGACACCGCTTTCATGCGCATGTCGATGTCGGCTGGCGGCAGGCCCGCCATCGCCTCACGGTAATCCACATAGATGCCGTCAAGCTCGTTGCGCTCGATCTCGCGCAGCGTCTGGCCGGCATTGAATGTCGCCGAGCAAATGAAGCTGGCCTTGTAGCCGGCGGCGAGCGCCTGCGTCATGTCCGGGCTTTGCCCGCCCTCCTGTGCCTGCGCGCTTGCAAGAAGGACCGATGCGAGGACGGCAAGCGAGGCAAGGCGCATGGGGTGTGCTCCGGTGCGGTGGTCGAGGTCAGGGGAAAAGGCTATCGCGCCCGGCGCATCACCGCCACCCCCTCTTCTGCAATGCGTTGACATGTCTGCAATGCGGGGGAGTTGTCTGCAATCCGGGGACGTGTCTGGAATGGGGGGACGTGCTCGCGCGCGCCCCCGGGCCATCACATCTGCATCGTCCAGCCTTCGACACCCATTGCCGCCTGACGGATCGCTTCGGACATGGTCGGGTGGGCATGGCTTGTGCGGGCGATGTCTTCCGACGCGCCGCCAAATTCCATCGTCACGCAGATTTCGCCAATCATCTCCCCGACGCCGACGCCGATCATGTGTGCGCCGAGGATACGGTCGGTCTTGGCGTCCGCGAGGATTTTCACAAAGCCGTCGGTCTCGTGATTGGTGCGCGCCCGCGAGTTGGCCTTGAAGGGGAATTTGCCGGACTTGTAGGCAACGCCCGCCGCTTTCAGCTGGTCCTCGGTCTGGCCGACCCAGGCGATTTCCGGGCTGGTGTAAACGACGCTCGGCACGAGGTTGTAGTCGACATGCCCGGCCTTGCCGGCGATCAGTTCGGCGACGGCTGCGCCGTCATCCTCGGCCTTGTGAGCCAGCATCGGACCATGGATGCTGTCGCCAATCGCCCAGACGCCCTCGGCCACGCGGAAATGATCGGTCGTCTCGATGAAGCCGCGCTTGTCGAGTTTCCCGCCAACGTGTTCAAGGCCCAGCCCGTCAGTGTAGGGACGTCGGCCGATCGCGACCAGGACGACATCGGCGTCAAGCGCACTGGCCTCTCCGCCACTGGCGGCCTCGACATTCATCTTCAGCTTGGTCTTGAGCTTCTCCACGCCGGTCACTTTCGTGCCGAGCCGGAAGGTCAGGCCCTGCTGCTGGAAGATCTTCTGCGCCTCGCGGGCCACTTCCGCGTCTGCGCCCGGCATGATCCGGTCGAGATATTCGACGACGGTCACTTCAGCGCCCAGCCGCGACCACACCGATCCCAGTTCCAGCCCGATCACGCCAGCGCCGATCAGCACCAGCTTGGCGGGCACTTTCTTCAGCGACAGCGCGCCGGTGGAGGAGACCACACGCTCCTCGTCAATCTCCACACCCGGCAGCGCCATTGGCTCCGAGCCTGTCGCGACCACAATGTTGCGGGTGGACAGCGTCGTGGTCTTGCCGTCGGCGTCCACAACAGAGACGGCGCCCTTGCCCGTGATGCTGCCCATGCCGGAGACAACGGTGACCTTGTTTTTCTTCATCAGGAAGGCGACGCCCTGCGTGAGGCCTTTCACGGCGTCGCTCTTCTGGGCCATCATCTGCTTGAGGTCGATGCGCAGGTTTTCAAGCTTGATGCCCATGGCATCGAAATCGTTGCGGGCCGCGGCATACATTTCCGAGGCGTGCAAAAGCGCCTTGGACGGGATGCAGCCGACATTCAGGCAGGTGCCGCCGAGCGTGTCACGCTTTTCGATAATGGCTGTCTTCAGGCCAAGCTGTCCGCAGCGGATCGCGCAGTTATACCCGCCGGGGCCTGCGCCGATGATAACGACGTCGTAAGTGTCTGACATACCAAGCTCGCCTGATTGACCTGTTCGCCGCGCAACCTAAGCACTTGGTCACGCGCGTCAATGTGGCCTTGGTCTGATTTCGTCCAAAGAAACGAATGTTCGTTGCGCGCGTCCGGCAGGGTCAGGACGTGCGGCGACGGGTGCGGGTGATGAACAGACCCAGAAACAGTGCTGTAAGGCAGGCCAGATAGATCAGGTTCGGCACGGTGAGCGAGCTGTCGGCCTGATTCGCCATCAGAGCGAACGCAAGGATTCCGAACATGAAAGTTGCGGTACCGGCCAGCCAGAGGCCGACGCTGGTGCGGTCGACCAGTGTTGCAAGGCCCGCCGAGAAGGCGGCAAGCGAGGCGAGCAGGCGCAGCGCTGTCGGCGGGTAGGAGATCGACCTGAAGAAGTCTTCCCCTCCATTGACCTCGAAAAATACCGCGCCGCCGACATTCCAGAGGAGCCAGCCGCCGAGAAAGCCGATCGCGATACCGATGAGTCGTCTAGCCATTGGATTCCCTCCTTGGAGAATTTTTGTTTTATCAGAGGTTGGTTAACAAACGAAGTCCTGACCAGCCTAGCGATTTTCGTCTGGATTCTGGTCCGGATTCTGATCTGGCCTCTGGTCCGGCCTGTCGCCTGCCTTGTGGCCTGTCCCGCCTCGGGGCGAACGTGCGCGCCGCCCTTCGGCTGCCCAGCGCTGGCGGTTGCGGGCCACGGCTGGAGGAACGTATTTCAGCTGGGGCTTGCGGGTTGTTTTCGGCTTTTCCGGCGCGGCCGCCGCAACATTTTTTTCCTGCGCAGTGGACTTTCGCGACGTCTGCTTGCGCGTCGGGAATGGCAGGCCGGCCGCCATCGGGACGGCGGCGGTCTGATCGGTTCGCGGCGCTTCGGGGGCAGGACGCCGGCGCAAATCCCAGACCGAGCCGAGCACGAGCAGCGTTCCGCCCGCAAGCCAGACCGCGATCCATTCGCCCTGCGACGGCGCGATCCACCATTCTCTGCGAAAATCCAGCACGAAAACAGACGGAAAGCCGGTCGCGCAGCCGAACACGAAGGCCGTGACCGCCCCGTGCTGGCGCGTGGCGAGTGCGAAGGACGAAATCTGGAAGAAAACGGCGGCGACGAGATACGGGATGCCAAAATGCAGCCCCACGCCCCGCCAGTCAAAGCCGGACAGGTCAGCCGAACCTTCGCGGAAGACCAGCGCCACGGCGGTCATGATCGTCGGCCAGCGGACCGCCGTCATTGCCAGAAAGGCAAACGCAATCGCATAAAGCGCAACGACAAAGGCGACCGGTTTTCTGACCATCTGCGGAGCTTTCTGACACCGAGGTCATGATTAACACGGCTGCCTTGCCCGAGCATGAACAAATTGCGTCGGAACGCGCCTTCCGGAGCCTCTGCGGCCGCGATGCCGACGCCCTGCCGACGCCCTGCCGCCGATCTGCGGACGTCAGCCTTCTCGCTGGCGCAGGAGGCGAAGCTCGATCTTCTTCAGTTCTCGCAGCGTCGCCAGATGGTTCATGCGGCTAAATACCCAGAGCTTGACAAGCCCGGTCATGACAACCAGCGCCACCGTTGCGGCGCTCCACAGCACCGTTGGCCGCAATTCCTCCGCCGTCCATGCCGAGAAGGCCGAGAACACCAGAAGCGCAAACATCACGGCGGCGAGGATGATCGCATACACACCCCAGCCACCCATTGGCCCGGTCATCGTGGTGCCAAGCTGTGTGAACAGCCCCCGGCCATCCTCGAGATCAGCGAGGAAGCGTTCGTCTTCGGCCGAAAGGCCTTCGCGCAGGCGAGTGTCGAAATCAGTCATGGTCATCGTCTCCGAAAAGTGTCGCCTTCAGTTGGCGACGTGCGTTGAACAGGCGCGACTTGGCGGTGCCGATGGGCACGCCGGTCGCCTTGGCGATTTCGGCAAGGGTCAGTCCCTCACCGAAAAACAGGATGGCTGTGGTGCGATGATCGCGCCCGAGCCGGGCGAAGGCCTGCGCAATGGAGGCCGAATCGTCTCCGCTTCCGGAGATTGAGGGCTCCGGCGCGGTTTCCAGCCACGACTCGCGGGCACGAAGCTTCTGGTTGCGGCGTATCGCGTCACGGCATTTGTTGTGCAGGATGCCGAACGCCCAGGCCGGAAACATTGCCGGGTCTCTCAATCCGCGCCAACCCTTGCAGACGCCGACCCAGGCCTCCTGCACCGCGTCCCGGGCAAGCTCGGCATCGCCGAGCATACGCCGCGCCGTTCGCAGCAGTCGCGGCGTCCAACGCTGCGCGAGCCGTTCACCCGCCTGCCGGTTTCCGCTCTGGGCCAGGCGAACGAGAAGCTCGTCATAAACACGTGATGTCTCGTCATTCGCCACACAACATCCTCCGCCTTGCAGAAGATCAGTCGCTGTTCAGTGTGAAAAGGTTCAGCGGGCCTTGAGGGGAAATGCAACATTTCTGTCCGCAGCAACGTCCGTCCGACGTTTACCCCTTCAGACGGTCAGATCGGCCGCGCCTCAAGGGAGACCAACCAATGAAGAAGGCATTTGCAGCTTCGATGCTTTTCACCGCTCTCGCGCTGGGCTCCGGCGCCGGGAATGCGCAGGGCAAGAGCGATTATGGCCCCGCCTCCGAAGGCCGCCCGGGAACGACACGGCCTGATCCCATTTCTGGCGGAGATCTCGGCAGCGGCCGTTACACCGAAGTCGAGTGGACGTATTCCAACGCCAAGGGCGCCTACGTTTCGCGGTTCGCTGCTGCCGGGGCCGAGGACACCGTCGTGATCTGTACGCGCCGGGGCGGGGATGGCGCAAAGAGCTGGAATGCCGAACTGGGGCCGATGGTTGTCATGTCCGGTGGTGCAACCGCGGCGCTCTCAAGGCTGAAGGACATTGCAGCCCAAGATCGCGTCTGCAAGGTCGCTGGCAGGAATGCAAGGGGTCTGTCGGCGAAAGAGCCGTTTGCGCTCGATTACCTGATCATCACCAGGACCGACTGATCGGGCCTGCCGTCTCATCCCATGACAGAGGCCGACGATCGATTGACCGTCGGCCTTTTTGTTGTCCCGGTGTGTCGCGGCCGCTCAGAGATCGAGCAGCAGGCGCTCCGGGTTTTCGAGGCTTTCCTTGACGCGCACGAGGAAGGTCACCGCTTCCTTGCCATCGACGATCCGGTGATCGTAGGACAGCGCCAGATACATCATCGGGCGGATGACGACCAGGCCGTTCACGGCGACGGGGCGCTGCTCGATCCGGTGCATGCCGAGCACGCCAGACTGCGGAGGGTTCAGGATCGGGGTCGACATCAGCGAGCCATAAACCCCGCCATTGGTGATGGTGAAGGTGCCGCCCTGCAGGTCGCCGAGGGTCAGCGAGCCATCGCGTGCCTTGGTGCCAAGAAGGCCGATTTCCTTTTCGACGCCGGCAATCGACAACTCGTCGCAATCGCGCACCACCGGGACGACAAGCCCCTTCTCGGTGCCGACAGCGATGCCGAGGTCATAATAATTCTTGTAGATGAGGTCGGTGCCGTCAATCTCGGCATTGACCGCCGGGATTTCCTTCAGCGCGTGCACGCAGGCCTTCACGAAGAAGCCCATGAAGCCGAGCTTCACGCCGTGCTTCTTCTCGAACACGTCCTTGTAGAGTTTGCGCAACTCCATCACGGCGGTCATGTCCACGTCGTTGAACGTGGTCAGCATGGCGGCGGTGTCCTGCGCCTCTTTCAGGCGGCGCGCGATCGTCTGGCGCAGGCGCGTCATCTTCACGCGTTCCTCACGCGGACCGATGTCGCGCGGGGCCTTTGCAGCCGCCGGGGCCTTGGTCTCATTGCCGCGGGTTTCGAGGTAGGCGAGCGCGTCGCCCTTGGTCACGCGGCCATCCGTGCCAGAGGCCGGCATGTCGGCGGTGATGGCGATGCGTAACCAGTACAAGGATCTGTTCGAGAAGCGCCACGGCGTGAAGCTCGGCTTCATGGGCTTCTTCGTGAAGGCCTGCCTGCAGGCGCTGAAGGAGATCCCGGCAGTCAATGCCGAGATCGACGGTGCCGACATGATCTACAAGAACTACTATCACATCGGTGTCGCCGTCGGCACCGAGAAGGGCCTCGTGGTGCCGGTGGTGCGCGACGCCGACCGCATGACCATCGCCGGCATCGAGGGCAAGATCGCTGAGTTCGGCCGCAAGGCGCGCGACGGCAAGCTCGGCATCGAGGATATGCAGGGCGGCACGTTCACCATCTCCAACGGCGGCGTCTACGGCTCGATGCTGTCGACGCCGATCCTCAACGCGCCGCAGGCCGGCATTCTCGGCATGCACCGCATCGAGCAGCGGCCGGTCGTCTTGAAGGACGGCTCCATCGCCGCCCGCCCCATGATGTACCTCGCGCTCTCCTACGATCACCGCATCGTCGACGGCAAGGAAGCCGTGACGTTCCTCGTGCGGGTCAAAGAGAACCTCGAGGACCCGCAGCGCTTCATTCTGGAGCTTTAAGCACTCATGTCCCACGACCTGATCGTCATCGGCACCGGCCCCGGCGGCTACGTGTGCGCCATCCGCGCCGCTCAGCTCGGCATGAAGGTGGCCGTGGTCGAGAAACGCGCGACGCACGGCGGCACCTGCCTCAACGTCGGCTGCATCCCGTCGAAGGCGCTGCTGCATGCGAGCGAGCTTTACGAGGAAGCGGGCCACGGCTTCGCCGCCATGGGCATCAACGTCGCGCCGAAGCTCGATCTCAAGAAGATGCAGGCGTTCAAGGACGAGGGCGTCAAGGGCAACGTCGACGGCGTCGCATTTCTCTTGAAGAAGAACAAGATCGAGCACTTCCACGGCTCTGGCCGCGTGCTCGGCACCGGCAAGGTCGAAGTGACGTTCATGAACGGGGAGAAAAAGACGCTCGAGGCGAAATCGATCGTCATCGCAACGGGCTCCAAGGTCGCCAATCTCCCCGGCATCACCATCGACGAGAAGAAGATCGTGTCCTCGACCGGCGCGCTCGAATTGCCGATCGTGCCGAAGAAGCTCACTGTCGTCGGCGCCGGCGTCATCGGCCTCGAATTGGGCTCGGTGTGGCGGCGTCTCGGGTCCGAGGTCACGGTCGTCGAATATCTCGACCGCATTCTGCCCGGCATGGACCTCGACGTCGCCAGGCAGTTCCTGAAGATCCTGCAGAAGCAGGGCATGACGTTCAAGCTCGGCGCGAAAGTGTCGGGCATCAAGACCGATGCCTCGGGCTGCACGGTTTCGGTGGAACCGGCGGCGGGCGGCGCGGTCGAGACGCACTTCGCCGACGTCGTGCTCGTCGCCATCGGCCGCGTGCCCTACACCGAAGGGCTTGGCCTCGCTGACGCCGGCATCGCGCTCGATCAACGCAAACGCATCGTCGTCGACGATCATTTCCAGACCAACGTGCCCGGCGTCTACGCCATCGGTGACGTCATCGCCGGCCCGATGCTCGCGCACAAGGCCGAGGACGAGGGCGTCGCGTTAGCCGAGATCCTCGCCGGCCAGGCCGGGCATGTGAACTACGGCGTCATCCCGGGCGTCGTCTACACCTCCCCCGAGGTCGCCACCGTCGGCAAAACCGAGGAAGAGTTGAAAGCCGAGGGCATCGCCTACAACGTCGGCAAGTTCCCGTTCCTCGCCAACGGCCGCGCCAAGGTCAACCGCACCACCGACGGCTTCGTCAAGGTCATCGCGGACGCGGCGACCGACCGCGTGCTCGGCGTCCACATCATCGGCCCGCACGCCGGCGAGATGATCGCGGAAGCGGCGGTGCTGATGGAGTTCGGCGGCTCGGCCGAGGATCTGGCGCGCACCTGCCACGCGCACCCGACGTTGACCGAGGCCGTCAAGGAAGCGGCGATGGCGGTCGACAAGCGCGCGGTCCACATGTAGCCCGCCGGTTCATCGGGCGGTGGTCGGATCAGGCCGTGTGTACGTATCGGCTACGACGTCACCGCGTCGGAGGCCGCCGCCATGCAGACCGTCATCGCCTATGTCGCGACGCTTGCCGCGTTCACGCTGATCGATCTCGTCTGGCTCGGCGTGGTCGCCAAGGACTTCTACCGGCGGGAGCTGGGCCCGCTGATGGCCGACCCGATCAACTGGACGGCGGGGCTCGCCTTCTATGCCATCTTTGCCGTCGGCATCGTCATCTTCGCCGTGCAGCCGGCACTCGCGGCGGGCGGGACTATGCGGGCTGGTCTCGTCGGCGCGATGTTCGGCTTCTTTGCCTACGCCACCTACGACCTCACCAACCTCGCGACGACCAAGGGCTTCCCGCTCAAGATGGCGCTCGTCGACATGGTCTGGGGCGCCATCCTGACCGGGCTCGCCGCCGCCATCGGCACAGCAGTCGCGCTGCGCTTCGCCTAATCGTTCCATCTTTGTTCTTGCAGTCGTCCGACGTCTGGACTATCCTTCCTGGGTGGCGTTTCGAGGAAGGCGGATCCGCATGTACGCGCAGATGTCGACACTCGCTTTCGTCGGGATCGAGGCGCGGCCGATCGAGGTCCAGGTCCGCATCACGCCCGGCGCACCCGCGTTCGCCATCGTCGGGCTGCCCGACAAGGCGGTCGCCGAAAGCCGTGAGCGCGTCCGCAACGCGCTGCATGCCGTCGGCCTCGGCCTGCCCTACAAGCATCTGACGGTCAATCTCGCCCCGGCCGACTTGCCGAAAGAGGGCAGTCATTTCGATTTGGCGATCGTGCTCGCGCTGATGGCGGCGATGGACGCGATCTCGCCCGAGGCGATCGCCGACTATGCCGCCATCGGCGAATTGGCGCTCGACGGCTCGATCCGCGCGGTGC
>JBGSUF010000407.1:0-7125 GCA_041736285.1 Hyphomonadaceae bacterium
CTGCACCGCGCTCTCCTGCACCGCAACCGGGGCGCCGTCACGCACGCGGATCAGCCCTTGCCGGATGACAACTTCGCCAGCTTCCAGACCGCTCAGCACCTCGACCGCCGCGTCCTGCCGTGCGCCGAGTTTCACCTCGCGCCGCATGGCGACCAGCACGCCATCGTCATTCTTTGCGACCACATAGACGAAATTGCGCGGGCCGACCGGCTCGATCGCACTTTCAGCCACAGCGAGGCTGGTGCGCGGACTGGCGCTCAGGTCGACCATCATGAACATGCCGGACTTCAGTCTTCCCCCCGGATTGGGCAGCGTCGCCCGCACCTTGAAGGCGCGTGTGACCGGGTCGATGAGGTTGTCGATGCTCGTCACCGTGCCGGAGACCACCGTATCGGGCAGCGCGTCGGTCGTTGCCAGCACCGGTGCGCCGACCGTGACCTCGGAGAGGAAGATCGACGGCACGGAAAATTCCATCCGCATTTCGGTGTCGTCGATCAGCCGCGCCACCGTCTCGCCGGGGCTGAGGAACGCCCCGACGCTGACCTGCCGGAAGCCCAGCACGCCATCAAAAGGTGCGACCAGTATCCGGTCCTTCTGGCGCGACTGCACCGCCCGCAGATTGGCAGTCGCGCTATCGAAATCGCGCCGGGCCTGCTCCAGCGCTGCTTCGGAAATCGCGTCCTGCCCGCGCAGTCTCTGGTAGCGCTCCAGCGTCGTGCGCGCTTCGGCGACATTTGCCTCCGACGCTTCGACGAGGGCGGCCTGCTCGCGCTGGGCCAGCGACAGCAAGGTCTGGCCCTGCCGGACGCGCTGGCCGTCATCGAAATACACTGCCGTCACCCGGTCGGCGACATTGACGGCCAGGTCGACCATCTCGCGCGGCTCCAGCGTGCCGATGGCTTCGATCTGGGTTGCAAAGCTGCGCGCCTCGACCGTCTGCGCAATCACCGGGGCCGGGCCGCCGCGCCCCTGTGCCATCGCCAACGGGGCGAACAGAAGCGCTGCGGCCGCCATCATCGCGAACACGGCGCCCATAGCGAGGCGGGGCTGGAGACGTCTTGACTGTATCATCGGCTATTCCTGGCTCTTGCGCGCGGCTGCAACCCTCGCCCTGGCGCCTGTTTGCGTTCATTCCGGCCCCGCCTTCCGGTGGGCGCCTGCATGATCGTCTCGGATGTGACCCTTTTCAGGCGTCGCTGCAAGTCATACGCTGCCGCCTCTGCAATGGATCACGTCAGGCCGTCACACCGCCCGTGTCGCTGGTCAGCGAGACGAACACATCCTCCAGATCAGGCTCCTGGGTTGCCAGGTCATCGACTGATACGCCCGCGCTGCGCACCTGTTCCAGCAACCGGCCGATTCCCGTCTCGCTCTTGCGGAAGGTGATTGCCAGCGCGCCATCCGGCCGGATGCGCGCGTCAAGCCCCGACAGCGCCTCCGGGACCGCTGCCAGCGGCTCGCGCGGATTGATGACCAGCGTGCGGTGATCGAGCCGCTTCAGGAGCTGCGATGTCGGCTCGCACGCAATGATTTCACCATGATTGACGATGGCGATCGTGTCGCAAAGCTGTTCGGCTTCCTCCAGATAGTGCGTCGTCAGTATGATCGTCGTGCCGCGCGCATGGAGTTCCCCGACATAGGCCCAGAGCGAGCGGCGCAGTTCCACATCCACCCCCGCCGTCGGCTCGTCGAGGATCAGCACCGGCGGATTGTGGACCAGCGCCTTGGCCACCATCAGCCGCCGCTTCATCCCGCCCGAAAGCTGGCGGACATAGGCGTCCTTCTTGTCGAGCAGGCCGACGGCGGCGAGAATTTCGAGCGTGCGCCGCTCGGCTTTCGGCACACCGTAGAAACCGGCAGACAGCTCCAGCGCCTCCAGCGGCGTGAAGAACGGATCCATCGTGATTTCCTGCGGCACCACGCCAATCGCCGCACGCGCCTCACGCGGGCGCTCGTCGATATCGATGTCCCAGACCTTCACGCTGCCGGAGGTCTTCACCACCATGCCGGCGAGAATGTTGATGAAGGTCGACTTGCCCGCCCCGTTCGGCCCGAGCAGGCCAAAGACCGACCCGCGCGGAATATCCAGCGTGAAATCCTTCAGCGCATGCTTTTCCGGCATTTTCCGGGACGCGGCATAGACCTTGTTCAGTCCGGCCGCAGAGATGGCGAGTTCGGGGAAAGGCTGGGTGTCGTTCATCGGCTGGTCCCCGGGGTTGGCGGCGCCTGGCCGGGCGACAGTCAGGATTGACGTTGCCTTCGGCTCGACCCTAGTTAGGGGCCTGCCCGCAAAACAGCAATGCAGTCATGGACGACATATCCCGATGAGCCAGCCCCCCTTCCGCGACGATAACCTCGTCCCGCCGCCAGAAACGGTCCTCGTGACCACACACAGGGTCGCCTGCAATGGCGGCGGCGGCGCGCTCGGCCATCCGAAAGTGTGGTATGAAACCGGGCTCGACGGCATGGTCGAATGCAAATACTGCGACCGCCGCTTCATCCTCAAGGGTGGCCCGGCCGACACCATGTCCTGAAGCGGTTGGGGCCCTGAAGCGGTTGGGGTCCTGAAACGGTTGGGGCCCTGAAGCTGCCGGGCCGCTGCCGGGCCGTTCGATGTGCCGGCGGCTGTCAGATGTCCGCCAACAAACTGAAGCCCAGCGCATACATGTTCAGCAGATACATCGGCAGTCCGATCACGCCGACCATCAGGAAGCCGAGCACCCGATCCGGCCAGCGCGACCGCGCCAGTATGACCATTGCGCCCATCGCGGCGGCAACACTGGCCACGCGCACCAGTGAAGTGGCCCCGGACATGCCGCCAAAGCTCGTCACGCCCTGCGTTGCGCCAATCGCAAACATCGCCACCAGCCCGAAAAACAGCACCAGCCGCAGCGGGTTGCGCGCGGCGGGCATTTGCACCGATACCCAGTGCGCGCCCCAGCCGCCAAGCCCAAGACCAATGATCGCCGTGAGGATGACCGGGAAAAACGTGGATATGACAGTGAACAGCATGTGACGAAGCCCGCTTTTGAGAAATCACCTTGTGAGGATCATCACACAAGGTGCTTGAGGCCCGATTAAACCGGTCACATGATTTTTATCTTCCGCCCACCCGAACGACTTCCCCGGACATAAAGGGCCGAGAGTTTATGAGGGCCGCGAGATTCTGCGAGCCGATAGCTTCAGCGCAGCACGCCCCGCTTTGCCATCGCCCGGGTGTAAAGCGTCAGCAGCAGGAGGATCACGCCGATGACAGCCGTCATCACATGCCCGACCGTGCCCCCGAGGCTTGGCATATCGGTCGCCAGATAGAACCACGCCATGTTCGCCACATAGGCGAGCAGCGCCGCAGCATAGACGACAAATGACCATTTCGATCGCAGCAGCAAAAGTAACGACGCCAGAACCGCGCCCCACACCCCAACGCCCCACAGAATGCTGACAAACACAGGCAAGTCCGCCCAGATCGCCAAGGCTTCGGGCGGGAATGATGCCAGATATTCGGCATTGCCGGTGCGCGTCATGACATAGTCATAGCCGCCCATTGCATTGAAGATCAGCGCCGCCGCCGCGACCACCCAGACATGCCAGGGCGTGGCTGGATGTCCTGTCCCTTTTGTATTCATGACTTTTCCTCCCCGGTTTCCGGCGCTTTGCGCCGTGAGGGAGAATCCTGCCACATATGCGTGTAAAATGTCGATATCCCACCCGTCATGGTGGCACCCAGCCTTCGAACGCGTTCCGCCCCATTGCGCCCGCGCGCGCCATCGCGCTAAGCCCGGTGACAGCACCTTCGCACAGAGCCCCCTCGCACAGAGCCCCATCGCACAGGACGACAATCCCATGCCGAAGACCGCCCCCGTCACCCCGGATAGCCATCTCTATCTGATCGACGCGTCGGGCTATATCTTTCGCGCCTATCACGCCCTGCCGCCGCTGACCCGGCCCTCTGACGGCCTTCCCGTCGGCGCAGTGCAGGGCTTTTGCAACATGCTCTGGCGTCTTCTCGAAGAACTGAAGGGCGATGAGCGCCCGACCCATTTCGCCTGCGTCTTCGACAAGGGCAGCCACACCTTCCGCAATGACCTCTACAGCGCGTACAAGGCCAATCGCGACGCCCCGCCAGAGGATCTCGTCCCGCAATTCCCCCTCGTGCGAAAGGCTGCGCTGGCCTTCGGAACCCCCGCGCTTGAGCAGGAGGGCTTTGAAGCCGACGACCTGATCGCCACCTATGCTCGTCAGGCCGAGGCGCTCGGCGCGCGCGTGACCATCGTCTCCTCCGACAAGGATCTGATGCAGCTCGTCTCCGACCGGATCAGCCTGCTCGACACGATGAAGAACAAGCGGATTTCCTTTGCTGAGGTGGAGGAGAAGTTCGGCGTCGGCCCGGAGAAGGTGGTGGATGTGCAGTCGCTGGCCGGCGACAGCGTCGATAATGTCCCCGGCGCGCCCGGCATCGGCATCAAGACCGCCGCCCAGCTCCTCGCCGAATATGGCGATCTCGACACCCTCCTCGCACGCGCGGGAGAGATAAAGCAGCCCAAACGCCGCCAGACCCTGATCGACCATGCCGACCAGATTCGCCTCTCGCGCGATCTTGTCCGCCTCAAGGCCGATGTCGCCGTCGAAACGCCGCTGGAAGACCTCGCCGTCACCGATCCGGACCCGAAAACCCTCATCGACTTCCTCGAAGATCTCGAATTTCGCACCATCACCCGCCGGGTCCGCGAAACCCTGGAAGCCGACGGGCAGATCGCCGATCAGGCCGTCGCCGCCGGTGTGGACCGCGCCGCCTATGAGACCATCACCACACTTGACCGCCTCGAAGCCTGGATCGCCGAGGCCCGCGCCGCTGGCACCGTCGCCGTCGACACCGAGACCGACAGCCTCGACGCGGTGCTTGCCCGCCTTGTCGGCGTCTCCCTCGCCACCGGACCCAACCGCGCGGCCTACATCCCCCTCGCCCATGTCGACCCGGAAGGCGAAGGCGACCTCCTCGGCGGAGCGGCCCCCGCGCAGGTGGATTTCGACGCCGCCATCCGGGCGCTGAAATCCCTTCTGGAAGACGCCGACGTGCTCAAGGTCGGCCAGAACCTCAAATACGACATGTCGGTCTTGGCCCGCCACGGCGTCGCCATCGCCCCCTATGATGACACCATGCTGATGTCCTTTGTCCTCAATGCCGGGATACACGGCCACGGCATGGACGAGCTGTCGGAGCGCTATTTCTCCCACACGCCCATCGCCTTCAAGGATGTCTGCGGCTCCGGCAAGTCGCAGATCAGCTTCGACCGCGTGCCCCTCGACAAGGCGACCGAATACGCCGCCGAGGACGCCGACATCACCCTGCGCCTCTATGCCCAGATGAAGCCGCGCCTGCACAAGGAACGCGTCACCACCGTCTATGAGACCATCGAGCGTCCGCTGCCCCCCGTCATCGCGGCCATGGAGCGCGTGGGCATCCGCGTCGACCGCGACGTGCTCTCGCGCCTTTCGGCGGAATTTGCCCAGCGCATGGCGGCGCTTGAGGCGGAATGTCATGAACTGGCAGGCCATGACTTCAACCTCGGCAGCCCCAAGCAGATCGGCGATATCCTGTTTGGCGAGCTGTCCCTGCCCGGCGGCCGCAAGACCAAGACCGGCGCATGGTCGACCGATGCCGATGTGCTCGAAGACCTCGCCAGCCAGCACCCCCTGCCCCGGACCTTGCTGGACTGGCGCACCCTGTCCAAGCTGCGCTCGACTTACACCGAGGCGCTGATCGCCGCGATCAACCCCGAAACGGGCCGCGTCCACACGTCCTTCTCCCTCACCGCCGCCCAGACCGGCCGCCTGTCCTCCTCCGACCCGAATCTTCAGAACATCCCGATCCGCACCGAGGAGGGCCGCAAGATCCGCGAGGCCTTCATCGCTGCGCCGGGCCATGTGCTGATCGCTGCCGATTACTCCCAGATCGAGCTGCGCCTTCTGGCCCATATTGCCGGCATTGACGCGCTGAAGGATGCCTTCCGCCGCGGCCTCGACATCCATGCCATGACGGCCTCGGAAATGTTCGGCGTGCCGATCGAGGGGATGGATCCGAGTGTCCGCCGCCGCGCCAAGGCGATCAATTTCGGCATCATCTACGGCATTTCCGCCTTCGGCCTCGCCAACCAGCTCAGCATCGACCGCAGCGAGGCGGGCGATTACATCAAGGCCTATTTCGAGAAATTCCCCGGCATCCGCCGCTATATGGACGAGACCCGCGCCTTCGCGCGCGAGACCGGCTTTGTCCAGACCGCCTTTGGCCGCAAACTCCACCTGCGCGAGATCAACGCCAAGAACCCGGCCCAGCGCCAGTTTGCCGAGCGTCAGGCCATCAACGCGCCCATTCAGGGCTCCGCCGCCGACATCATCAAGCGCGCCATGATCCGCATGCCGTCCGCCCTGTCAGGCGCCGGGCTGAAGACCCGCATGCTGCTGCAGGTCCATGACGAACTGCTGTTCGAAGCCCCCGAGGCCGAGGCCGAGGCCGCCATCACCCTTGTCCGCGACATCATGGAGAACGCCGCCCTGCCGGCGCTCGCCCTGTCTGTCCCGCTGACCGTTGATGCCCGCCCCGGCCGCACCTGGGGTGAGGCGCACTGAGACGCCCCACCCGCGCGCGATCGACGCTCATTCTGGCGCGTCGAGGTCCATGCGGAACGGCGTCACCGGTGTCCAGCCGGGCCGGTAGAGATTGCACAGCGGCACGTCCGCCCAGCAATACCGCACCTGCGCCGCCGCCTCTTCCGGCGCCAACGAGATGGTGACCCGGTTGCCCTCCAGCGTAGCATCAGCAAACCGGCACTGCCCGACTGCATCGCAGACCTGAAGCCCGACCGGGCGATGGAAACCCATCGTCACGATGGATGAGCCGTCCGCCGCGACCGGCCATTGCAGGATGACCCCGTCCTCGGTCCGGGCCGCGCAGCACGGCGCAAATCCATCCGCCTGCGCGTCATTACCCGCGAGCATGGCCGCGTAGGCATCCGCCGCGCGGCCGGCAAGGGTCAGCTTGTCCGGCGGATGAATGTCGAACCGCGTCCCGGCATCCATCGCCACCACGAGGCCGACCAGCGGATCGCCCGCCGCCACACGGCGCTG
>JBGSUF010000045.1:0-3219 GCA_041736285.1 Hyphomonadaceae bacterium
GTGTAGCCGGGCGGCAGGACGAGGCCGCTGGCGTCGAGGCGGGTCAGGAAGTCCTCGAACGCCGGCGCGGGCAGCGTGTAGGGGTCGAGCCAGGCAGCGATGGTGTTGATGCGTTCGCCATTCTTGCGGTCAATGGCGGCGGTCTGCGGCTCCATCGTGATGTCGCCGAGGGCGGCGAGGGGCGTGCCGGTGCCACCGGGTATATTGCCGATGGTGAGGGCGCGCAGGTCAATGAGGTTTCCGCGCTGGTCGGCCCGGCCGATGACGCGAAGCGGAAGCTCCTCCACGCCTTCGAGGATGGAACCGGCCGGCACGCCCTCAAGCCGGGCGGACATCGCCCCGGCAATATCGGTCAGCCGGTCGCCGGCCAGGGTTGTCGCCGCCTCATCGGCCGAAAGCACGAGGGTGGGGGCGCCGCGCTGCAGGCTGGCGCTGGTGAAGGTGACGCCGGGCACTTCGGACAGGATGCGCCGGGTCTCCTCACCAAGGCGGCCAAGCTCGGCAAGGTTCGGGCCGCGGATTTCAAACAGGATCGGCGCGTCGACCGGGGGGCCTTGCTCATAGGGCAGGGCGAGGAACTGCGCCTCCGGAAAGGCGATGCGGACATCGCGCTGCACGTCGCTGATGATCCGCCGGACGGTGGCGGCGTCGCGCACCTGAACCCAGCCCGCAGCGTAGCCGGCATTGTTCGACTGCTGATTGAAGACGTTGTAGTAAACGCGCGGCGCACCCTGTCCAATGGTCCAGTTGACCGTTGTGACACCGTCATAGCCAAGCAGGAGCTGCGTTGCACGGTCGGTGACGTCGCGTGTCTGGGCGATGCTGGCGCCCGGCGGCAGGACCATTTCGATCTGGAACTGGTCGCGCTCGGTCTGGGGGAAAAATTGCAGCGGCAGGCTGCCCGCGAGCATGATGCCGATGACGGCGGGGGCAACGCCAAGCGCGATGCCGAGCGGGGGGAAGCGCAGGACACGGTCGAGCGTCCAGCGATATCCATCCGACAGGACATCAATGACGAGGCCATCACGCCACCAGCGTCGCCCGGTGTCGCGCGCGCGCTTCTCCCTCGGGCGGTCCATCAGACCGGCGAGCGATGGCACGATGAAGATGGCGACGAAGAAAGACCCGGTGACGGCGAAGATCACAGACAGGCCGAGGGTTCCGATGAACTCCCCCGCCGAACCCGGCATCAGTGCGATCGGGGCGAAGGCGAGCGCCGTTGTCAGGGTGGACGCGAACAGCGGGCCGGAGAGATGGCGCAAGGACGCCTCGATGGCCGCAAGGCGATCAATGCCCTTCTGGCGCTGCTGCTCGTATTCGTCAGCGACGACAATGGCGTTGTCGATGAGCAGGCCGAGCGCGATGATCAGGCCGGTGACCGACATCTGGTGCAGCGGGATGCCGTAGACGTTGAACAGGATCAGCACGATGGCGACGGTCAGCGGCAGGGCGGAGCCGACCACGATGGCCGCCCGCCAGCCCATGAAGACGAACAGGACGAGCAGGACGATCAGCGCGGAATAGCCGAGATTGGTCGCGAGGCCGTTGAGGCGGTCGGCGGTGTACAGGCTCTGGTCGAAGATGGTCTCGATGCGCAGCCCGCCCGGCGTGTCGGCGGAAAACTCCGCGACCAGTTTCCGGGCGGAGACGGCCCAGAGGTCGACGCGGCTGTTGGGCGCGATGGACGCGGTGACAATGATTGCGCGCTTGCCGTTGATGGTGACCATCTGTTCCGGCGGATCGATCTGCGTGCGCATGACGCTGGCGACATCGCCGACGCGCAGCGTGCTGCCGTCCGGGCGCTGGATGAGGGGCACGGCTCGGATGCGGGCGATGGAGTCGAACTCCCCGTCGACCTCGATGCCGATGCGGGTGGAGGTTCCGGTGATCTCGCCAGCGGGGGTCTTGGAGTCCGAGCGGGCGATCAGGGCAGCGGCGGCGCGCAGGTCAAGGCCAGCGGCGGCGAGGGCATCGGTGTCGAACTCGATGCGGATTTCCTCTTCCGGCTCGCCATGGATCTCGGTTTCCTCGGTGCCGGGCAGGGAGCGGAAACGGTCCTGCAAGTCCTCCGCCATGCGGTTCATGATGGCAAATTCGGGCGCGTCATCGCCGAGCCATTCGATCGCGACGACCATGGTGGCTGCGCCGAGATACCTGCGCTGGACGTCCGGCAGGCCGACGCCCTCGGGGAAGTTGGCGCGGGCCTGGTCAACCTTCTGGCGCACAAGTGTCCACGCTTCGTCGACTTCCGAAGGTGACAGGTCATCGCGCACATCAATGCCGACCCTGCTGAAATTGGCACGGCTGACGGAGGTGACGTCATTCAGTTCCGGTATCTCCATCAGCGCCTGTTCCAAGGGCTGGGAGACCAGAGCCTCGACGCGGGCAGCGTCGGCGCCGGGGAAGAGGGTGTTGACGCCGCCGTAACGCTCGACAAGCGTCGGGTCTTCCTGTCGGCCAAGTGTCATAAGCGCCGCCGCGCCGCCGGCAAGCACAAGGATGATGGTGAGGACGGTCAGGCGCGGAAAGCGGAAGAACAGAGTGTGCCACATCGCTCAGGTCACTCCGCCAGTGGGCTGACGCGCATTCCGGGCGTCAGGCGTTGAAGGCCTTCGGTGATGACAAGTTCGCCCGCCTCGACCCCGCCGCGAACGAAGGCGCGGGCCGCCTCGGCATGGACGATTTCAACAAGGCGTGGCTGCGCGGTCTGGCGGCCGTCGCTGCCGGTCTCGACGATGTAGAGCGACCAAAGACCGCGCCCGCTCTCGGCGAGGGCCGACACCGGCACCCAGAAGCCGCGCTCGTTGACATTGCTTTCACGCGACAGGCGGACGATCTCTCCGGCCCGAACGGGTGCGCCGGATGTGGCCTCAAGGACAAGTCCGACCGTGCGCCGGGCCGGATCGACAATGCCGGTGCTGGCCTTCACGCGCGCCTCGAAGGGACCGGCGGCAGCGGTCAGAGTCAGAAGGTCACCAACCGCAAGGGTGGCGGCAAGGTCTGCCGGCAGGCCGAATCGGATCTCGACGACCTGATCTTCGACAAGCTGGAGGATCGGAATGCCCGGACCGGCAATCGCCCCCTCATCGGACATGCGGGCGGTGATGGTGCCGGAATAAGGCGCGAGGATGCGTGACAGGCTGATCTGTATGTCGAGCGCGTCGGCGCCAGCCTCAAGGGCTGCGATGCGGGCGGTGGCCTGGCGCAGGCCAGCCTCGG
>JBGSUF010000056.1:0-2981 GCA_041736285.1 Hyphomonadaceae bacterium
GCCGCCCGGCGCATCCTTCAGGCCGCCGGTCTCGATCCGGTCCGCATTCGCGCCATCACCGGTCGCGGAGACAGCAAGCCCCTGCAGGGCACCCAGCCGGGCGACCCGGTCAATCGCCGCATCCGCCTCATTTTCCTGTTGTAGTTCAACGCCGAAACGGCCAGCCTGTCCCCCGGACGAAACAGCGCATCGGCGCTTCACGGGCCAGCGGGGCAGCGGGGCAGCATGATATCTGAGCTGATGGCCCATTGGCCGATGTGGACGACGTTTGCGATCATCACGATCGCCGTGGTGCTTTTCGTAACCGAGAAGCTCGCGATGGAAGTCATCTCCATCGGGCTGATTGCGTCTTTCCTGCTGCTCTACAGGCTGCCCGGCACAACCTCGCTCGGTGGCGACCCGATTGGCCCGGAAGCCGCACTCGCAGGTCTCGCCAGCCCGGCCCTGATCGCCATCATGGCGCTTCTGGTGATCGGTCAGGGCCTGTTCCAGACCGGCGCGCTCGACGGCCCCGCCCGCAAGCTCGTCAGCGCCTATGGCAAGAGCCCTCTGCTGACGCTGGTGCTGACCTTCTTCGCGGTTTTCGCGGTTTCCGCCTTCATCAACAATACGCCCGTCGTGGTGATGTTCCTGCCGATCATGAGCGCGCTGGCCGCCCGCATGAACGTCTCCACCTCCAAGCTGATGATGCCGCTCAGCTTCATGTCGATCTTCGCCGGGATGACGACCCTGATCGGCACATCCACCAACCTGCTTTCCGCCGACATCCTTGCCCGGACGACCGATTCCACCATCGAATTCTTCGACCTCACCCCGATCGGCCTGATCCTGGCCGGGGTTGGCGCGGTCTACATCGCCGCCTTCTCCGGCATCCTCCTGCCGCGCCGCGCCGGACTGTCTGAAGACCTGATGGCCCCGTCCGGCAAGCAATTCATCATCCAGATCGAGATCACCCGCGACCATCCGCTCGTCGGCAAGGTCGCCGTGGCGGGCATGTTCAAGGACTTGCCCAACATCACCATCCGGATGATCCAGCGCGGCGAGCGATCCATCCTGCCGCCCTTCGAAAACCTGGCCCTCCAGGAAGGCGACCTCCTGATCGTCGCCGCCACCCGAAAGGCGCTGACCGCCGTTCTCTCCTCCAATCCGGAGATGCTCCGCCGCATGTGGCAGTCGGGTCAGGCGCTGGACGAGAACAGCGCCGCCGAGCCGAAATCGCTGGCGCTGAACGAGGCCGTCATCGCGCCCGGCTCACGCATGATCAACCAGACCATCGAGCAGGCCGGCTTTCGCCGCCTCGCCGACGCGGTCGTTCTCGGCATTCAGCGCCGCTCGCGGATGATCCGCGCCAGCCTCGATCGAATTCGCCTCGAACAGGGCGACACGCTCCTGATCTGCGCCGCCCCCAGTGCCCTCGGCACCCTCCATGCCAGCCGTGACCTGCTGCTGCTCGAAGGTTCGCGTGTCGAGCTCCGCCTGACTGCGCCAATCCTCTATGCGCGGTCCATCGCGCTCGCGGTCGTCCTCCTCGCGGCGACCGGCGTCCTGCCCATCCTCCACGCCAGCCTTGCAGGCGCGCTCGCAATGGTTCTTGGCGGCTGCCTGAATGTGCGCCAGGCCGGGCGCGCCCTTGATCTGCGCGTCTATCTCCTGATCGCCAGCGCCATCGCGATGGGCAATGCGCTGCAGGTCACGGGCGGCGCGCAGTTCATCGCCAGCGGCGTGACCCATATTTCTGCGCCCTACGGCCCGCTCGCGACGATGTCGGTGCTTTTCCTTGCCGTCGCCGTCCTGACAAACCTGATGTCCAATGCGGCCACCGCCGTGCTCTTCACACCGATCGCGATATCGGCCGCCCTGCAGGGCGGTTACGATCCCGTACCGTTTGTCTTTGCAGTGATTTACGGCGCAAACTGCAGCTTCGCCACGCCCATTGCCTACCAGACAAACCTGCTGGTCATGGGCCCCGGCCACTATCGCTTTACCGACTATCTGCGCTTCGGCGGCCCCCTCGTCTTGTTGATGTGGCTGACCTTTACCATCGTCGCCCCTTGGCGGTTCAGCTTCTGAGTGTCTAAATCACCGCCATGCGCCATGATGATTCACACGATCTGTCGATCAGCCTGCCCAGGCAGCTACGGTATTACATGACCGCCGCCGCGCCCTGCCCCTATGTGGCCGGGCAGGTCGAGCGCAAGGCTTTCACCCATCTGGCCGTCCGCGGCCGCGACGGGCTGCATTCAGACCTCAGCCAGGCCGGGTTCCGCCGCTCGCAGACGGTCGCCTACCGGCCGGCCTGCCCCAATTGCCGCGCCTGCCGATCCGTCCGCATCGACGTGGCGCAATTCAGCGAGAACCGTCGCTGGCGACGCGTTCTGGGCACCCACGAAGACGTCATCCGCTACCCGGTCTCGCCGCAGGCGACCCGCCAGCAATATGCCTTGTTCAGCAAATACCTGCGCGCCCGCCATGATGGCGACGGCATGTCCGACATGAGCTTTCCCGACTATGCCGCGATGGTTGAGTCCAGTCCGGTGCGAACGCTGGTCATGGAATACCGCGAGAATGGCCGCCTTGTCGGTGCCAGCGTGACGGACGTGCTGCGCGACGGGGTGTCGCTGGTCTACTCGTTCTTCGATCCCGAGCGGCCCGGCGGCGGCACCGGAAATTTCATCATCCTCGACCATGTCCGCGTCGCGCGGGAGCTGAAACTGCCTTACGTCTATCTCGGTTACTGGATCGCGGGCAGCCCCAAGATGGCCTACAAAGAGGCTTTCCGCCCGCTTCAGGTCCTGGACGGGGCGGAATGGCGCGCGCTTGAAGATTAGCCCCATCCGGCTAAAGCTGTGCGCGGTGAAGAGACGAAATCAAAAGATGACCGGCGGCCGCTCCGGCCCGGACCGCCACGGGGGAGGATGACATGGACAGACGAAAACTGCTCGGCCTTGCGGGCCTTGGCATCGCCGGCGGCGCTTTGGCGG
>JBGSUF010000066.1:0-1926 GCA_041736285.1 Hyphomonadaceae bacterium
GCGCCTGCGCCAGTGCGGCCTCGCCGCCCGCGGCCGCGTCAACCTTGCCCGGCACGCTCGCGCAGCCAGACATCATCAGGGCCGCAATCGCGCAGGCGGGATAAACCGTGTTCATGAAAGACCTCAAGGTGCGACCCCGGCCGACGCCGGAAGAAAACGACTTGCCCGGCCTAGCAAATGGCCCGGCGGGTGGGAACGTCAAATCACCCTCGCCCCGCACATCCCCTTCCCTCCGGCCCCGGCGCGGTGTAACCGGCAGCCCCATGGTTCACACGCATGACGCTTTCGGCCCGGGCAGCCTGTCGCCCTACGACGATATCATCGACGTGCGCAGCCCTTCGGAGTTTGCGCAGGACCACATCCCCGGCGCGATCAACCTGCCGGTGCTGGATGACGCCGAGCGCGCCGAGATCGGGACGCTGTATGTCCGCGTGTCGCGCTTTCTGGCCCGGCGGAAAGGCGCGGCGCTGGTCGCCCGCAACATCGCCCGCCACCTTGAGACGGCGCTGGAAAACCGTCCCGACGACTGGCAGCCGCTGGTCTATTGCTGGCGCGGCGGCATGCGCTCGAACGCCATGGCCACAGTCCTCAACTCCGTGGGCTGGTATAGCCGCACCGTCACCGGCGGCTACAAGGCTTGGCGCCGACACGTGCTGACGACACTGCACGACAGCCCGCCCCCGCTCCGCCTCGTCATGCTCGACGGCAACACCGGCACCGCCAAGACCGATATCCTGAACCGCCTCCCCGCGCACGGCGTCCAGGTCATTGATCTGGAGGGCATGGCCGCCCATCGCGGTTCCGTCTTCGGCCTGCGCGCGGGCGACACCCAACCGTCTCAGAAGCTGTTTGAATCCCGCCTCGCCTTCGCCGTTGATAACCTTGACCTTGCCCGCCCCATCGTGGTGGAGGCGGAGTCCAGCCGCATCGGCCAGCGCATCATCCCGCCCGGCCTGTGGACCCCCATGACCCACGCCCCCGCCATCGAGATTGCCGCCAGCCTCCCCGTCCGCGCCCGCTACCTTGCGCAGGCTTATGCAGACATCACCGAGGACGCGGCCGCGCTGACCGCAACGCTGGAACGCCTGCGCCCGCTCCACCCGCGTGAGAGGCTGGCCGAATGGCTCGAACTGGCCAAGGCGGGCGATCATGTCGCCCTCGCACACACGCTGATGGAGCATCATTACGACGCCTCCTACACCCGCCAGCGCGAGCGTCACGGCCGCAACATCCTCCAGCGCATCGACCTGCCGAACCTCACCGAGGCCGACCGCGCCGCCGCCGCCGCTTTGATCGCCGAAGCCGTCTCGGCCCTGCCTTAGAGTGTCACCCCGACCCGCGCCCACACGCGGTCACTGTCGGAGAACTGCCCCAGCAAGCCCTGCCTGTCGCCCCAGACAATGTCGGCCCCGGCGCTCAGTCGCACCGTGTCATTCACCTGATAGGTGAGGCTTGGCCGCAGCGTGCCGTCACCCTCGGTCAGCGATGTGATGACTTCGCCGCGCGCTTCCCAGCGGTCATTGGCAAACTTCCGGCTCAGCCGCGCCGTCGCGATCACGTCGAGGTTGGGCCGCACCAGACGGTCGCCCGACACATGATCGGCCCCGGCTTGCAGGTTGAGGAAATACCCGTCCCGCATCTGCCAGTCGACGCCGACGCCCAGAAGCACCCGTCCGCGCCGGTCGATCTCCGGCACCGTTCCCAGGATATTGACCGGCTGATCGGGCACATAGGCGACCTCGGCCCGCCAGACGCGCTCACCCTGCCCCGCCTGCCATGTCGCCCCGACCAGTGTCCGCTCGGGATAACGCAATTGTGCGGACCGGCCCGAAACGGCAAACACCGGCTCGGTCTCCGGCCCGCGAATGACGACGAGGCTGACATCAGCGCCGCCCACGTCCCGCGTTGCGCGCAGGCCGACAGTCG
>JBGSUF010000077.1:0-3098 GCA_041736285.1 Hyphomonadaceae bacterium
TCTCATCCAGCACGTTGAGCCAGGGGTTGTGGAGGTCGATCATCCGCGCGCCGATGCCGGTCGCGATCCCGATGAAACTTTCCAGCCCGCCGCCCTGCGGATTGCCGCGCGGACGCGAGGCCGGCGCGTTCGCGGCCCGGCGGCACTCAAGGTGCCAGGAATTCACAAACAGCGTGTACTGGTTGACGACCGTGCCCTTGAAGATGCCATCCCCGTTTGGCCGGGGCGACACCATGATGATCTCCTGGCCAAGCGAGGATTCGATCCAGCCGGTGATCCCGCGAAAATCATCGCGCGAAATGATCATGAAATCATCCGTCGTGTCGTTGAAAGTGTCGGATTCGACCTCCACCCGCAGCACTTCGCCCATGTCGGTGATCGTAAACACCTTGCGTTCGTTGGCGGCTTCGAATTCGAGGTCATGGCCGATGTCCGGCGCGGTGATCATGTCCGTCACGGCGCAGGTCAGCTTGAGCTGCTCCTGTCCGATGGCGGCCGGAGCCGTCATCCCGGCCAGAACGGCCAGTCCAGCCAGAGTGACAACAGTATTGCGCATGTTCAATCCCCTGTTCGTGCGTCATTCCCGCCCGATAAACTAGCGAGTGGGAACGGGCGTGTCTCCCTCATAATTGTAGAAGCCCCGGCCAGTCTTCCGGCCCAGCCAGCCCGCTTCGACATATTTGACCAGCAGCGGGCATGGCCGGTATTTTGTGTCGGCGAGGCCATCATGCAGCACCTGCATGATCGACAGGCAGGTATCGAGACCGATGAAGTCGGCCAGCTGCAAAGGCCCCATCGGATGGTTCGCGCCAAGCCGCATCGCGGTGTCGATCGCCTCCACCGAGCCGACGCCCTCATAAAGCGTGTAGACCGCTTCGTTGATCATCGGCACCAGCACGCGATTGACGATGAAGGCCGGATAATCCTCGGCGTTGGCAATGGTCTTCTCAAGCCGTGAGGTAAGCGCCAGCGCCATCTCGTAAGTGTCCTGATCGGTCGCGAGGCCGCGGATCATTTCCACCAGTTGCATCACCGGCACCGGGTTCATGAAGTGCAGGCCGATGAACTTCTCCGGGCGGTCCGTGGTCGAGGCCAGCCGCGTGATCGAGATCGAGGACGTGTTGGTCGCCAGATAGGCATCCTTGCGGATGACGGCGCACAGGTCGGCGAAAATCTTTGTCTTCACCGCTTCCTTTTCGGTCGCCGCCTCGATGGCGAGATCGACATGCGAAAGACCCTCAATGCCGACCACGGTGGTCAGGCGCTTCATCGCCGTCACCATGGCATCGGCTGTGATCATGCCGCGGGCAACCTGTCGGCCCATATTGCGGTCGATGGTCGACATCGCACTGTCGAGCGCCGTGCGGCTGACGTCACTGAGCACGACGTCATAGCCGGCCAGCGCGCAGACATGCGCAATGCCATTGCCCATCTGGCCCGCGCCGACGATGCCGATGGTGTTGATGTTCGCCATATTCTCTTTCTCCCGGGATGGGCGCGCGAGGTGCCCACCTGAATGCCCTTAAACCAGATCCGGCGCAGGATCATTTCGCTCGTGCGATAAAATCAAGGGCTTTGCACGCAAATGCTGCATGAAAATTGCTTTTCTATGGCCAGCCGTGTGCTCATTTCCCTTTTTCGGCGGAGGCTTTCAGCGCTCCTCAACCCTCGCCGGCCCATCCTGTGCTGGCCCGTCCTGTGCTGGCCCGTCCTGTGCCGGCATATCCTTCGCCCGCCTGCGTCCGCTGCGCGCAAGGAAGACCCCGGCCAGGATGAGCGCGAACGCCCCCCACGTCGATGGTGCGATGCGGTCCCCGAAAGCCAGCCATCCAAGCAGCGCCGCCCAGATCGGAATGGTATAATTCGTCAGTGACAGGAATGTCGCCCCCGCCGAACGGATGAGGGCGATATAGCCGACCTGCGCCAGTGCGCTCGGAAACAGGCCAAGCCCGATCACCGCCAGAACGCCCTGCACGGTCAGTCTCGCCCCGTTCCAGTCGGCAAAGGGCAGCGCCGCCAGCGACATCACCGCCGCCGTCAGCACAAAACCCCCGGCAAATGCAAACGGCGTCAGCCGGGGCGGAGCGCCGCGTGCAATCAGCGTCGATGCGGCATAAAACACCGCCGCCGCCAGCAGCAGCGCGCGCGCATTGAGATTGCCGCTCATCAGCTCGGTCAGCGTCTCCTCACCCGCCATCCAGATCATGCCGGCGAAACCGAGCGCCACGCCCAGCGCCGCCCGCATCGTCAGTCTCTCGTCGGGAAACAGAACATGCACCCCGATGGCGACGATGATCGGCACCGAGGCGACAAACAGTGCCGCGAGGCTGGAACTCACCGTCGCCTCGGCATGGCTGATCGAGAGGAAGGGCAGAACCGACCCGGTCAGCCCCATCGCCACCAGAAGTCCCCATTCGCGGTAATCCGACAGCGCCGGGAGCCTCTCCCCCCGCACCCGCATGATCGCCAGCAGGAAGGCTGCGGCCACCCACAGCCGCCCGGCCACGACCGCTTCCGGCGGCATGTCCTTCAGCCCGATGGCGATCAGCCCATAGGCTGAGCCCCACATGATCGTGAGCGCGACAAACATTGCCCCGTCGCGCAGGCTGACTGACTTGCCCATAATGCCTCCAGAATGACGCTCCCCGTGCCTGTCCCCCACGTCGGCGTCAACCCGTTACGCCGTCGCCGCAAACGCAGGAAGCCCCACATCCCCTTGACGGAATGGAGGGCTTCTCAAGGCTGGAGCATGGCCGCCCCGCCGCCGCATCGGGCATCGCGCCGATACGATGAGGGCGCGTGTTATTTCAGGCTGGTGAATTCGAGGCCGCGGCCTTCACGGTCGCGATCATTGGACGTGCAACTCGGCGTGCGCCAGCGCACCTGGTTCATCATCAGCTCGGTCTTCAATTCCTCGACGGCCGCCGAATTGGTGCACGGCAGGATGGCGACGAAGTCGATTTCTTCCTCCATGCCCAGCGTGACGACGAATTTGGTGATGCTCTGCGCCATCATCTGCGCATTGGCCTGGCGGGCCCGCTTGCCGCCGGAACGGTCGCCGACGCCGCTTTCGGAAAGCGCGCCGCGACGCGCCCCGC
>JBGSUF010000095.1:0-3013 GCA_041736285.1 Hyphomonadaceae bacterium
CTGCAGCGGCGTCCGCCGCCTTCTGCAACGCGTCCAGCAGCGCCCATTCCGCCCGGTCCGTCATCATCCCGCCATCCTCTGCCGCCGTGCCGCCGCTCATTTACGCTCCACCCGCGCCTTGCCCCGGCCGATGGCCAGCGCCTTGATCGCGCCGCGAAAGGTGCGCACCTCCTGCGCGCTCCACCCCGACCGCGTGAACGTATTGCGCAAGTTCTGTATCATCACCGACGTCTTCTCCGGCGGGAAGAAAAAGCCCGCCCGTTCCAGTTCCGCCTCGAAATGCTCCATCATGCCGATCAGTTCCTCGCGGCTCGCGGCCGACTCCATCGCCTCGCCCTCGACAGGGTCTGGCTGGCCCATCGCTATCTCGCCCCACGCCTGCGCCATCACGCACACCGCCTGCGCAAGGTTCAGCGATGAGAACGCCGGATTGACCGGATAGGTCAGGATGGCATCCGCCAGCGTCACCGCCTCGTTGGGCAGGCCGGACTTTTCCGCGCCGAACAATATGCCCACCCGCGCGCCATCGCCCTGAGACCCGATCCGCTGCACCATGCCGGCCGCCTCGCGCGGGCCCATGACCGGCTTCTGCATCCCTCTCGGACGGGCGGTCGTCGCCAGCACATAGCTCACCCCCGTCAGCGCCGCCTCCAGCGTTCCGAACACCTCCGCCGCCACGACACCCCCCGCCAGGGCGCCAGCGCTCATCGTGTCCGCCGCCGGGTTGGGCCAGCCGTCACGCGGTGACACGAGCCGCAATTCGCTCAGGCCGAAATTGCCCATCACCCGCGCCGCCGCGCCGATATTCTCGCCAAGCTGCGGCTCATGCAGGATGATGACCGGCGGCCTCATGTGTCCGCCTGCTGCGGCAGGGCGTAGGTCACGACAGCATGGCCGCACGGCTTGTCAGAGCCGCCCGTCCGCACATCCACCTCCACCACGGCCAGTGACCGGCCGAGCTTCAGAAGCCGCCCCTCCGCCTCGACAACTTCGCCGATGCACGGGCGCAGAAAGCTGTAATTCAGGCTTGATGTGACCGCCATCGGCACAATCCCGACCCGCGTGAAGATTGCAAAATACGCAACCGAATCCGCCAGCCCCATCTGCGTTGGTCCGGAGATATAGCCGCCCGGACGCAGGTTGCGCTCGCTCACGCGGAAGGTCAGCACGGCCCGCCCCTCCTCCATGACCGTGATGATGGAGCGCGAATTACCGCCGCCAGAGGCCACGCTCATGAAGCTGTTCGCCTCTTCGACGCTCACCTTGCTTGTCATGCCTGTCCTCAATTCCAGCGACCCTTCCTCCCCGCGTCATCCGGGGGCGGAGGTTCGACAAAAGCCTGTTTTGACGTGCGTTCCGGGTCTGCTATAGCCGCGCGACACACCAGTGCAATAGAAGGACGTGAGCGATGGCGAAGATCAAGGTCCAGAACCCGATTGTGGACATGGATGGCGATGAAATGACCCGGATCATCTGGCAGATGATCAAGGACAAACTCATCCACCCCTATCTCGACGTCGACCTGAAATACTACGACCTGTCGAGCGAAATGCGCGACGCCACCGACGACCAGATCACCATCGACGCCGCCAACGCCACCAAGCAGTATGGCGTCGCCGTCAAGTGCGCGACCATCACGCCGGACGAAGCCCGCGTCGAGGAATTCGGCCTCAAGAAGATGTGGAAGAGCCCGAACGGCACCATCCGCAACATTCTCGGCGGCGTTGTCTTCCGCGAACCGATCGTGATCTCGAACGTGCCGCGCCTCGTGCCCGGCTGGACCCAGCCCATCGTCGTCGGCCGCCACGCCTTCGGTGACCAGTATCGCGCCACCGACTTCCTCATCCCCGGCAAGGGCAAGCTGACCATGAAATGGGCTGGCGAGAACGGCGATGTGATCGAGCACGAAGTCTATGACTTCGCCGAGCCGGGCATCGCCATGGGCATGTACAACCTCGACAGCTCCATCCGTGATTTCGCCCGCGCCTGCTTCAATTTCGGCCTGCAGCGCAAATGGCCGGTCTACCTGTCGACCAAGAACACCATCCTGAAAAAGTATGATGGCCGCTTCAAAGACCTCTTCCAGGAAATCTACGACGCCGAGTTTGCCGCAGACTTCAAGAAGGTCGGCGTGCATTACGAGCATCGCCTGATCGACGACATGGTCGCCGCCGCAATGAAATGGTCCGGCGGCTATGTCTGGGCGTGCAAGAACTATGACGGCGACGTGCAGTCCGACACGGTCGCGCAGGGCTTCGGCTCGCTCGGCCTGATGACGTCAGTGCTGATGACGCCGGATGGCAAGACGGTGGAGGCGGAGGCCGCCCACGGCACTGTGACGCGCCATTACCGCAATCACCAGAAGGGCGAGGCGACTTCGACCAACTCCATCGCCTCCATCTATGCCTGGACGCGCGGCATCGGCCATCGCGGCCGCATGGATGGCACGCCGGAAGTCACCCGCTTCGCCGAACTGCTTGAGGACGTTGTGGTCAAGACCGTCGAGTCCGGCGCCATGACCAAGGATCTGGCCCTCCTCGTCGGTCCGGATCAGGAATGGCTGACCACAGAGGGCTTCATCGACGCCGTCGCCCAGAACCTCGAAAAAGCGATGGGCTGAGACCCGCGCGCCCCCTGTCCCGCTCCGCAGAGAGGGACGGGGGGTAGCGTCGCAAGACCTTTCCATTCGGCAACGCAGCAACCGCCGGGCCTGTCCGCACATTCAGTCCTCTTCGAAAAGGCCCGGCTGCGGCGCCGACTGCGGCGGACGCAGGCCAAGGCGCTCATACGCCAGCGGCGCGGCGACCCGGCCACGCGGTGTCCGCGCGACATAGCCCTTCTGCATCAGATACGGCTCGATCACCTCTTCCACCGCGTCACGCGCCTCAGACAGCGCCGCCGCCAGCGTGTCCACGCCGACCGGGCCGCCCGCATAAGTCTTCACCAGCGCCGTCAGATATCGCCGGTCCAGCGCGTCGAGCCCGTCCTCGTCCACTTCCAGCCGCGCCAGCCC
>JBGSUF010000105.1:0-2290 GCA_041736285.1 Hyphomonadaceae bacterium
GCGAACCGCCGGCGGAAGTGCGGAGCGTCGCCATCGCGCCCGTGCCGAGCGCCGACCCCTTGAGCGCGTGCGCCGCATCGGCCCACACTTTCGGCGCTTCCGAAATCACCATGCGCGGACGCACATTCTCCGCCTGCTCCAGAAAAAGCCCCAGTATCTCGACGGCAAGCTCCGCGTCGCGCCCGGTCATCAGACCAAGGTGGCCAGCGTCCATGACGGGCGCATCCGCGCCGGGAAGTTCTGTCATTTCGATCATGTCGGCCATCCCGCGGGCTGTCCGGAGCGGGGGCGGCGATGCCGTCGCTCGGATGTGAGGCTGAATGATCTCACCCGCGCATGAACACACTGCTTCGGAAATTGGTGAAATCAAACCGAATGGCCGTTCACTTCACGGTCCGACATTACAGGGACTTCAGCCTTCGCCCGATTGCTCATGCCGAGCTATTCGACTATGAAAGAAGCAGCTTTGGAGGGGTCCATGGCCGCATTTTTCATCTTCATCCGTGACGCGCTAATCGCCGTGCTGCTTAGCTGGGTAGGAATTGAAGTCGGTCGGCAGGACAAGCCCGCCGAACCCGCGCCCGACGACGCCGCGAACGCTCTCGTCATTTCCAGCGGCCTGATCCGCTAAATCAAATCTTTGTTCGCACCCGTATCCGGTTGCGCAGATCGTGCTGTGCTTTGTGCGCAGTCATCAGTGTGTCGGCGATGCTGATCGCGCGGAACCTGCGCTCACATCCCGCTCAATCTCCCCTCTCCGCCTCCAGCCATGACGCGGCAGCAACCGCGCGATGTGGAAAGACGCAACGTGGAAACACGGGCGCGCATTCCATGCGCCCAGGCCCCTCTGCCCGCCATCTTCCGGCCTTCTGCCGCCTTCTGTTTCGGCGTCCCCGGGGCGTCAGCGGGCGCGCTGGGAAGCATGTGAGACCGCTCTGCATTGCACTCTCGCAAGGTTGAACGAAACCAGTTAGATTAAACTGCATGAGGGACGAAACAACCACTCGCGACCGTGACGACACTGCCCTGCGGGCGGAGCTTGCAGCGATTCGCGGAACCGCTGGCTGGCTGCCGTGGACGGGGCTCTCGCTCGCGCTGATCTGGTGGGCCGGTGTCGGCGTTCTCATCTGGTTCGAATTCGGACTGGTGCGGCTTCAGGCGCTCGGACCGGCCGTCGTGATGGCCACGGCCCTGCTCGTCCTGCTTCCGGGACTGCTGGTCATCCTCGGCGCATCCATTGCCGCCGAGAATGCCCGCGCCTCCCGCGCCAATGCGCTTGTCCTGCGCGCCGCATCCCAGATCGTGCAACCGGTGCGTGACGCCGCCCACGACGCCGAACTCCTGTCCGGCACGGCCAGCCGCGCCATCGCGGAAATCGAGACCGCCATGCGACAGGCGCTGAAAACGCTGAAATCCGCTGCCGGTGAACTGGCCGACGAACGCCTGCGGATCGAATCGGTCTCCTATGCCGCCGCCGACAATGCGAGAGACCTGACCAGCCGCCTGACCGATGAGCGCCGCGCGCTCGAAACCCTCGCCCGTGAACTCTACGCCCAGTACAAAGCGGTCAACGAAGCCATTCCGCGCCAGGCGCAACTGATGATCGATTCGGCGCAAAATGCCGCCAGCGAGATACAGTCCGCCGATCAGGCGCTGGAGACCCGGCTCGGCCGCCTCGTCACGGCGTCGGAAACGCTGAAGCGCGCCGTGAGCGATTTCGACGCCCTCGCCGGCGACGCCGCCAGCCGTCAGGATCGCCTCGCTGCGGAAGTTGCCCGCCTGCAGGATGAACTGCGCAAATCCCGCGAAATCACGGATGAAGCGGTGCGGGCCAGCACGATGGCGACGCAGGCCGCCCGCGACACGGGCATCGCCCTCAAGGAGGCTGTCGCCGACAGCATCGAGAAGGCCTACAAGGCCAGCCGCGAAATCCGCTCGGCCACACCGCCCGCCGCACAGGTCGCACACGCCGCACAGGCCGCAAAGGCTGGCGCTGCCGCTCATCCCCCCTCGCCTCCCCCTCCATCACCACCCGTGTCAGCTCCGGCGGCCCGCCTCGCATCCCGCGAACCCGTCGTCATTGATGACATCTTCGACATGGGCGGCGACGGCGACGCAGGCGACAACGTCTTCTCGAACGGGGCCTATCGCGATGACATGTCCGTCGCCCGCCCCGTCATCCGCCGCCCGGGTGAGAGCGCCGGCACCGACCTCTTCCTGACTGACGATGACGAGTTGTCGGCAGCAGGCGACGACCTTGCCCGCGCGCTCGTCCCGCCGCTCGCCCCGG
>JBGSUF010000114.1:0-8557 GCA_041736285.1 Hyphomonadaceae bacterium
TTTCACCGCGACATCGCCGCCGCCGCCCGCCATTTCGCTGCGCGGAAGGCGCATGCGGTGGACCTGCGCGAGGGAGGCGGCCGCGACGGGTTCGCCGAGTTCGGGAAACAGGCGCGCGCCTTCGCTTTCGCCAAACTCGGCGGATATGGCGGCGCGGGCGGCGGCTTTCGAAAACGGCGGGAGGCGATCTTTGAGGCCGGAGAGGTCGCGCGTCGTCTCGACGCCGAAAACGTCAGGCCGGGTGGCGATGAACTGGCCAAGCTTGATGTAGGCCGGGCCGAGACGCTCAAGCGCGCGGGCGAGGCGCTCTCCGGGTCGTCCCTTCGCGCCGCCGCTGAACAGGCGCATCAGCCCTCCGAAAAGGCGCGCGGGCAAAGGCAGGCGGGACTGATAATCGCCGGGCAGGATGACGTCGTGGCGCGCCATCACGGCTGCGGCCCGGAGCAGGCGCGCATAGTCGGCAAGGGCTTTCAGCATGACGTCACCGTGGCTGGCATGGCTCAGACGGCCCAGCCGAAATGCAGCGCGGCGATGCCGCCGGAGAAATTCGTCACATCGACGCGGCGAAAGCCCGCCGCCTCGATCTCGGCCTTGAAGTCGGCCTGATCCGGAAAGCGGCGAATGCTCTCGACAAGATAGTCATAGCTTTCGCGGTCGCCGGTGATGACCGCGCCGAGACGGGGGATGACCGAGCGGGAAAAGGCGTCGTAGGCGCCCTGCAAGGCGCTGGAGGTCATCTGCGAGAATTCGAGGATGGCGAGGCGGCCGCCGGGCTTCAGCACGCGGCGGAACTCTGCAAGGGCGCGGGCGCGGTGGGTGACATTGCGAATGCCGAACGCGATGGTGAGCACGTCGGCGGTCCGGCTTTCAAAGGGGAGGGCCTCGGCATTGCCGCACACCCAGTGGATACGGCCCTCATAGGGGATGAGGTCGCGCCGGGCCCGTCCGGCTTCCAGCATGGCCGCATTGATGTCGCAGACGATGGCGCGCGTGCCGCTGTCATCGGTGGCGAGGCTGCGGCGGCGGGCGAGCCGGTCGGCGCGGTCGATGAACAGGCGGGCAATATCTCCTGTGCCGCCGGCCACGTCGATCAGTGTCTCACCCGGCTGCGGGTTGATGCGGGCCATGGTGTCGGCTTTCCAAAGCCGGTGGACGCCGGCCGACATCAGGTCATTCATAAGGTCATAGCGGGAGGCAACCGAGGCGAAGACGCCGTGCACACGGGCCGTCTTCTCCTCCGGGCTGACATCCTCGCGGCCGAAGGACACGCTGTGGCCGTTCCCGGCAAGGTCGTTTGGTGTATCTGTCATGCGCTGGACCTTAATTGCCCCGTTCCTGAATGACCATAAGGAAGACGATGCCTGAATTGCCGGAAGTTGAGACGGTTCGACGCGGCCTTGCGCCGGTGATGGAAGGGCGGCGTCTGGAGAGGGTTGAAACGCGCCGCGAGGGGCTGCGTTTCCCCTTTCCCGAACGATTTGTCGAGCGCCTGTCCGGGCGGAAGGTGGAAAGGCTCGGGCGGCGGGCGAAATTCCTGCTGGCGGAGATCGAGGGCGGTGAAACACTGGTCATGCATCTCGGAATGTCGGGACGTTTCACCGTGGCGACGCCGGGTGAGTGCTATGGCACGGCGCATTACGTTCACGCGCACGGCGCACTGGCGCAGCACGACCATGTCGTCTTCGTGCTCGAGGGCGGGGTGTCGGTCATCTATAATGATCCGCGCCGGTTCGGCTTCATGGAACTGATCGGGGCCGGGCAGAGCGATGATTTCGAGCGGCTGAAGGGTCTCGGGCCTGAGCCGCTGACGAACGGATTTTCAGCAGCCTGGCTGGATGAGGCGCTGGCGGGCAAGGCCAGCCCGATCAAGGTGGCGCTGCTGGATCAGCGCGTGATCGCGGGGCTGGGGAATATCTACGTCTGCGAAGCCTTGTTCCGCGCCGGGATTTCGCCGCGCAGGCTGTCGCGCTCGGTTGTCGGGGCACGGGCACACCGGCTCGCCCCGGCGATCAATACGGTCATTGCGCAGGCCATAGAGGCTGGCGGCTCGACCTTGCGCGATTTTTCCCATCCGGACGGGGCGCTCGGCTATTTTCCGGCGCAGTTCAACGTCTATGACCGGGAGGGTGAGCCTTGCACGGTCTGCGGCGCTGCGATCCGGCGGATCGTCCAGTCCGGGCGGTCGAGCTTTTACTGCGGGACATGCCAGCGCTGAGGCTGATGCAATGTGGCCGGCGGCCGGGTCTTAGGGAACATAGACGACGTAGATGACGCTGGCGGTCATGTCGAACGTGCCGATCGAGAGGTCATAGCCGGACACGTTGTCGATCCGGTAGGACACGTCGAAGCGCACCGACTGCTCGGCGATCGAGCCGCGGCTGGCGGCGGTGCGCTGGTTGCCGGTGAAGACGTTTCGCGGCGAAAGCAACTGGTTCATCCGCGTAACGGAGGTGGAGACCCCGCCCTTGCCGCCGCCTGAATGGGGGTATTGCGCGGCGCTGCCAAAGCTCATGCCGCTGTCGGTCCCGCTCTGGACGATGTTCATCTCAAAGCGAATGGAGAACAGGAGGATGAGGTCATAAATGCCGGCGAACTGCGCCTGCGCGTCGATGGCGAAGGGAACATTCGAAGCGACGTAAAAGCTGGACGAGGCCGCCAGCGTGTTGACGCCGACATCGGTAGCCTCGGTGACGCCAAAGCTGTCGAACGTGTCAGCCGGGGTGAGAAGGCCGTCGCCATTGCTGTCGGTGCTGCCGCCGCCGCCGGAAGCTCCTGAAATCTGAAACGGGGTGGAGGCCGTGGCCGGGCCGCTGGCGGCGTCGAATGTCGGGACAAGCGAGCCGGTGATCACGGTGTTGGCGTCACCCGCGATGAGGTCGGTGTCGCCGGACGTCAGGGCCGATGTGCCCGAGCCGGTGTCGATGATGAATTCCTTCACAACCGGCGGCTCCAGCGCGCCGTTGCCGGGACCGTCCGCGCCCCAGACGATGACAGCGCCAATCACCTTGAAGCCGACATTGTCGCGGGTTTGCGCTGTCCCCGGCGCGCTGCCAGCGGCGAGGACGGCCAGCACTGCCGCGACCCGGCAAAGGGCATGCCGACCAGGGACATGGAGGTGGACAGGGGACAAACGGCGCACTCCGTCGGCTTTCACAGCGACTTTCCTAGCCGCGAAAAGACTAATCGCCGACTAACCATCATTTGTGGGGGGAGAGAAGACCAGCGGGTGCGGCTCGCGCAGGACGGGTGAGGAGGTGACGTGGGCCCTGGTGTGGCCTAAGCCAGCCTCTGAGTGGGCCAGATCAGAATGGGTGTGGCCACGAAGTTTTAACCGTGACCTGTGTAACAAAGCCGCAACAATGCCCGCGATGCATCGTGTCGCGCGATGCGGACGGCAGGTTGGGCAGGCAAGAAGGATCGATTATGGACTACAGGTTTATCCAGATCGAGACCGATGAGGAAAACGGTGTCGGCATACTGACGCTGCATCGCCCTGACCAGCTCAATGCGGTCAATGCGGCGATGATGGATGAGGTGACCCACGCGCTCGCCGGATTTGAGGCCAATGACGAGATCGGCTGCATCATCCTGACGGGATCGAAGAAGGCTTTCGCGTCCGGCGCCGACATCACCGAAATGAAGTCACTGACCTATGCCGACGCCTATGCCGAGAACTTCATCACGGCGGGCTGGGAAGCGGTCACGCGCTGTCGCAAGCCTGTGATTGCGGCCGTGTCCGGCTATGCGCTCGGCTTTGGCTGCGAACTGGCGATGATGTGCGACTTCATCCTCGCGGCCGACAATGCGAGGTTCGGGCAACCGGAAGTCACGCTCGGCATCACGCCAGGCGCGGGGGGCACCCAGCGGCTCACCCGCTTTGTCGGCAAGTCGAAGGCCATGGAAATGATCCTGACGGGCCGCGTCATGAAGGCGGATGAGGCGGAGCGGGCCGGCCTTGTGGCGCGTGTGGTTGCGGCGGATGAGCTGATGGAGGAGGCGCGCAAGGTGGCGCGCAAGATCGCGGCGTATTCGCGTCCGGCCGTGATGCTGAACAAGGAGCTGGTGAACGCAGCCCATGAGACCATGCTGGCGCAGGGCGTCACGTTCGAGCGGCGGATCTTCCATTCCCTGTTCTCGACCGAGGATCAGAAGGAGGGCATGGAAGCCTTCATCGACAAGCGCACACCCCACTTCAAGAACCGCTGACACGAGGCCGCGAAGAAAGTGCGACGGGCCTTGCGCGCAACCGGTTGACGGGTCTTCGGCGCGAGGCTATACCCGCCCGCCTGCGCTTCCGGTGTAGGAGCGCGAGGAGATTTTTTAAATGGCCAATACCCCATCCGCCAAGAAGATGGTGCGCAAGATTGCCAAGCGCACCGTGGTCAACACAGCGCGTCGCTCGCGCATGCGCACCTTCATCCGCAAGGTCGAAGAAGCCATCGAGTCCGGTGACCAGTCCGCCGCACGCGAAGCGCTGAAGGCTGCCCAGCCGGAAATCATGCGCGCCGCGACCAAGGGCGTGCTGCATGCCAATACGAGCGCCCGCAAGGTTTCCCGCCTGGCTGCCCGCGTCAAGGCGATGGCCTGATCGATGTCGCCGCCGCCGGCCGCGTGAATACTTGCCGGCTGGGCTAGGCGTATACTTTCGTGTTGCGTTAATCACTAAAGCTACCGTTTTGCGAAACTGCAGGGCTCCATGCCGGAACCTTGCGCTTTCGCTTGCGTCAATGCGTCGTACGCGGACAAAGTGACGGGCGTGACCGGAGCGGAATAATTACGCTCGTTTTGCATCAGAATCCGCTGCTTTCCACAGTTGTCGACCGGCCCAATCTTGACATGATCGCGACTAGAACATAGCATGAACTTCGCGTGCGAAATGGTCTTGCCAAAATATTTTCATTTAAATTTCAATGACTTGGGCGGTGGTGGTTCTGTCAAGCGAAAAGGGCTTCTTGCCTCTCAAAACCCGGCCCGATAGGTTCGGCTCATCGACGCGTTCAATCCCCACACGGATTTGTTGGCGCCGTTCCAGAAGGAGCGGGCCCGGGGGCTTCGACCGTCTGATGTGTATGCGTGCTGTGTATTTTTCCGAGCCTTGTCGAATAACAATAAGGGGTGAAAAAAGGGGCTATGACGAAGAACAACGAGCATGGAGGACCTGGAGAAAATGGTCGTCCGGAAGTAACTGCACCGAAAATCTGGAAAAGTGTCCGGAAGATTCTGAAGTCTTCCAGAAATCCGCTTGAATTCGAGAAGTGGATCGCCGACCTGAACTTCATCGCAGAGGTTGATGGCGCAATCCTCATTGCTGCGCGCGACGAGATTCAGGCGCAGCGTGTGAATCAGGATTATATCCGCGTGATCAACAACGTGTGGAAGGGCTGCGACCCGCGCGGTCGCCGCGTGAAGGTTGAGAGCCGCACGCAGATTTCGCCCGACCTGATCGAACTGGCGCCGAAATCGGCGCGCGAGAAACTGAGCGCTGCCGCACCGGCTCACAATGTCGAACGCGCTCCGGCGCGGATGCAGGCCGGCAATGGCAGCGAGATGACGCTCGACACCCTCGTGATCGGGGATGCCAACCGGCACGCCGCAAACCTCGTCCGCCGGATCGCCGCGGGGGAATTGCCGGACGCGGGTTGCGTGACCTTCTTTGGCCTGCAGGGCGTCGGCAAGAGCCACCACCTCAAGGCTTTGGCGCAGGCACTGGCCGATGCAGGCCGGGCCGATGAGGTCATCTACATCACGGCCAATGAGTTTTTGAGCTGCTTTGTCTCCGGCGCCATGGTCGGTGACGGAAAGGCGCTGGCGGCGCTCAAGGCGCGGGTTGCGGGTGCCAAATTCGTCCTGCTCGATGACCTGCACGTGATCTGCGGCAAGACCGGCACGGAAGTGCTGTTCTTCGAGATCCTGCGCTCGGTGACGACGCCCGACATCCTCGGCCAGCGGGGCTATGTCTTTGTGGCCGCCGATGCTGCCCCGGCGGACATTCCGGGCCTGTCGCCGCGCATCCGCAGTGACCTGCTTGGCGGTGTCCTGGTCGAACTGGCCATGCCGGACGACGCGATGATGGAGCAGATCCTTGCGCGCCGCGTCGCGACTTTCCGGGAACGCTCTCCGGAGTTCGACCTGACGCCGGAAATGATGGAACGTATCGTCTTTGCAGCGGAGGAAGGCCCGCGCGTTCTGTCGGGCATCCTGCTGTCGATCTATTCCGACACGGTGTGCAATGAGCGCCGCGTGACACCGGAGATCGTCGAGAACGCCATCCAGCGGCATGTCGGCCGCCCGGTGGAACCGCGCGTCGAGGAGATCAAGCGCGCAATTTCGGAGGTCAGCGGCGTTTCGCGCGCGGTGATGGAGGGCGCTTCGCGTCAGAAGGCGCACTGCCTTGCCCGTCACCTGGCGATGTATATGGCGTGCAGGCTCACCGAAAAGTCGCTGCCGCAGATCGCACAGGCACTCGGCGGCATGCACCATACCAGCGTCATGCACGGACGCGACCGGCTGACGGCGTTGCTGGCGTCCACCAATCCGGCCGATACGGCCAAGCGGACCGAGGCGCGCATGCTGCTTGACCGTGCAACGGCACGGTTGCGGCAGATCGTGGCCGGACGCCCGCGTGTGACCCGCCTCGCCAGTTGACGACACTCACGGCAAGGGTTGCATTTTTCGCTGGATTGGCAAGTGTATCGGCCCGTCTCCGGACAGAGGCGGGCCGATTCCTTCGCGGCTGTCGCAACCGGCCGCTCATCCGCCGGAACTTCGCGTCCCAGACATTCACGCCCACGCCGCAAAAGACAGAAAACCGGATGCCATGAAGATCACCATCGAGCGCGCCGACCTCCTGAAAGCCCTGACGCACGTTCAGAGCGTTGTCGAAAAACGAACGACCATTCCCATCCTGTCCAACGTCCTGCTGACGGCAGGTTCGGGCGCGCTGCGGCTGACGGCGACCGATCTCGACATCGAGGCGAGCGACAGCGCCGCTGCCCGGATTGAACAGGATGGTGCGATAACAGCGCCCGCGCACACATTCTTCGACGTGGTTCGCAAGCTGCCTGACGGATCGGATGTGCGCCTGACCACTGATGGCGATCGCGGTGTGCTGGTGATAGAGGCGGGCCGCTCGCGGTTCGAACTGCACACGTTGCCGGCGGCCGATTTTCAGCCGATGGGGAAGGATGACGCGCCAATCCGCTTCACCCTCCCCGCTGGCGATCTGAAGCGGTTGATCGACAAGACACGCTTTGCGATCTCCACCGAGGAGACGCGGTATTATCTCAATGGCGTCTACCTGCACGTCGCCAAGGGTGAGGCGGGCGAAGTGCTGCGAACTGTCGCGACTGACGGGCACAGGCTGGCGCTGGCGGAAATTCCAGCACCCGCCGGCGCGTCCGGAATGACCGGCGTGATCGTGCCGCGCAAGGCCGTTGCCGAGGTGCGGCGGCTGATTGATGGCGACACCGAGACGGTCGATATCGAGGCGTCGGATTCCAAGCTGACATTCCGCGTCGGCGGGGCCGTGCTGACGACCAAGCTGATCGACGGCTCCTTCCCCGATTATGCGCGCGTCATCCCCAAGGGCAATGACCGCATCCTGACCGTCGACAACCGCACCTTCGAGCAGGCGGTTGACCGTGTCGCCACCGTTTCCGGCGAGCGGGCACGCTCGGTGAAGATGATCGTCAAGGACAACTCGGTGAAACTGTCGGTGACGCATTCGGAAACCGGCGCAGGCCAGGAAGAGATGGAGGCCGACTACGCCGCCGACCCGATCGAGATTGGCTTCAATGCGAAATATCTGCTCGATATTGCCGCACAGATCGAGGACCAGAACGCGATCTTCGAATTTCGTGACAGTGCCAGCCCGGCGCTGGTGCGTGACCCGAAGGATGCCTCGGCGCGCTATGTGCTGATGCCGCTGCGCGTGTGATGTGCAGGCAACGCGGTTGTCCGTGAGATGACGCGGCTGCACAGACTGCGCCTGACCGATTATCGCAACTATGAACGGCTGGATCTGCCGCTGGACGGTCGGCATGTCTGCCTGTTCGGGGCGAACGGTGCGGGCAAGACCAATCTGATCGAGGCGATCAGCCAGTTTTCGCCCGGGCGCGGCCTGCGTTCGGTGGCGATCGGCGATCTGGCGCGATCTGGCAGCGGCGGAAACTGGGCCGTCTCGGCTGTGCTGGCGGGGCAATCGGATGCGGACGAGCGCCGGATCGGGGTGGCGTTGGAGCGCAATGAGGGCGGCGCGCGGCGTATCGTGCGGGTGGACGGGGCCAATGCGACGGGCGGGGATCTGGCCGGGCTTGTCCGCGTGGTCTGGCTGACACCGACGATGGACGGGGTGTTTCGCGGCGGGGCGGGCGACCGGCGGCGGTTTTTCGACCGGCTGGTTCTGGCACATTTTCCGCGTCACGGGGCTGTATCTTCCGCTTACGAAAAGGGGATGCGCGAGCGCAACGCTCTGCTGGAGCGCGGCGGGTTTGATGTCGGGTGGGCGGAGGCGATTGAGGGGCGGATGGCGGAGGCTGGCGCGCACATCGCGCTGCAC
>JBGSUF010000144.1:0-3732 GCA_041736285.1 Hyphomonadaceae bacterium
CGCGCGTTCGGGGTTGGCCGTGGTCAGGAGGCGGTCGCCGACAAAGATCGAATTGGCCCCGGCGAGCAGGCACAGCGCCTGTCCCTCGGCGCTCATCGTCTCGCGTCCCGCCGACAGCCGCACCCAGCTTTTCGGGAAGACGATGCGGCAGGTGGCGATGGCGCGGGCCATCTCGATCACGTCAATGGTCACGGCGTCGCCAAGCGGTGTCCCGGCAATCGGCACGAGCTGGTTGACCGGCACGCTCTCCGGATGCGGGGTGATCTTCGACAATTCATGGATGAAGCCGATCCGGTCGCTGCGGCTTTCGCCCATGCCGAGAATGCCGCCGCAGCAGAGGTTGAGCCCGGCCGCGCGCGCCCTGGCGAGCGTGTCGAGCCGGTCGTCATAGCTGCGGGTGGTGACGACGCTGGAATAATATTCCCGCGAGGTGTCGAGATTGTGGTTGTAGTAGTCGAGCCCGGCAGCCTTGAGCGCCTCGGCCTGACCGTCCTCCAGCATGCCGAGCGTGACACAGGTCTCCAGCCCTTCGGCCTTCACCGCCGAAATCATCTCGGCGACGCGCGGCACGTCGCGATCCTTCAGCGAGCGCCACGCCGCGCCCATGCAAAACCGGTCGGCTCCGCCAGCCTTTGCGCGCCGTGCCGCCGCAACGACCTCGTCGAGCGGCAACAGCTTTTCCGCCTTCACGCCGGTGTCGAAATGCGCGGACTGGGAACAATAGCCACAGTTTTCCGCGCAGCCGCCGGTCTTGATCGACAGAAGTTGGGACTTCTGGACCGCGCCATCGGGCCAGTTGGCGCGCTTGACGTCGAGCGCCCGGTGCATCAGCGCGTCGAGCGGCATTTCATAGACCCCGGCAATGTCCTCGCGGGTCCAGTCCTGGCGCGGAGCGGTGTCGGAACGGGTCATCGGCGGCTCTCCTCGGTGTGGCGATGCAACAGGCTTCGGGCTTAACCCAAGGCCTGCTGCAGGTGAAATGTTTTGCGGCGATTGCGAGCAGAAATTTTTCCGGCCGGGTTTTGATACCGCTTGACACGCTTTCGGATTTTGATAACTTTGCATTACAGAGTTATTTGGGAGAAGAGACATGGCTGCAATCAAGGACGACCTCGACTATATCCGCGACCTCGCTGAGGCAGGTGCCCGTGCGCCGCTGCTGGGTGGGCGTTACCTGCTGTGGTGGGGCACGCTCGTGACGCTCGGCTATCTTGGTCATTACCTTCTGGCGAAAGGCGCTTTCGGCCTCGATATCTCGTACGTGAATTATCTCTGGCTCGGGTTTATGGTGCTCGGGCTTGGCGGCTTCTTCACCTTGCTGCTGCTGGCCCCCAAGGACAAGCCGGGTCAGGGCTCTGCCGGCAACCGCGCGGAAAGCGTGATCTGGATGTTTGGCGGGCTGAGCATCTTCGCCTTTTTCATTGGCGGGGCGTTTGGTGGGCTGGTGCTCAAGACCGGCACGGCGATCTCGCCGGATGCGTCGCTGCCGCTGGTGTTTGCGGTCTATGCCCTGGCTCTGGCCACGACGGGCGCGCTGGCCGACAATGGCGTGTTGAAAGTTGCCGGCTGGGTTGCGCTCGCATTTGTTGCGATCACGAGCGCCCTGCAGGGCCGCGCCGAGCTGTATCTGGCCGCCTCTGTCGCTGCCGCTCTGACGGTGGCCATCCCGGGTGCGATGCTGATGCGGGCAGAACCACGCCGGCTGGTCTGAGGGGGAATGGCATCATGAATGAGGACAACCCGTTTGACCACGGCGCCATTGATGACATCATCCACGGACGATTGCGGCTCGGCGTCATGGCCTATCTTTCGACCGCCAGCCCGGCCATCTTCACCGAGTTGCGCGACAAGGTTCTGGCGACCGATGGCAATCTCTCGACGCACCTGCGCAAGCTGGAGGAGGCTGGATATATCCGGCAGGAAAAGGGCTATGAGGGCCGCCGGCCGCAGACGACCATCCACCTGACCGACACCGGCCGGACGGCCTGGATGGCCTGGCTGGAGAATATGCGCGCCATCATGAAGGCGTCGCAATGATGCCGCCGGTGGTGGCGGGATTTGGGGCGGGCCGGAAGGCCTGCCCCGGCTTTGCCTGACGCAGGGTGACGTCTCCCCAACCGCCGGAATGACTGGTATGGCGGGCGTCATGACAACACCAGATGACACGTCCGCCGGAGCCGCGACGCCCACAAAGCCAGGCGCGGACAAGAGCGCCGCCACCCCCGGGGAGATCAACGCCTTCCTGCGCAAGAATGCCGCCACGCTGTTCACCCGGGTGCCCTTCGTTCAGGCGCTCGGCCTTGAATTCATCGGGCTTGACGGTGACCGGCCGAAAGCGCGCGCGCCATGGCGCGAGGACGTGGTCGGCGATCCGGACACGGGCATTATTCATGGCGGGGTGCTGACCGCGCTTCTCGACAATCTGTGCGGCCTGTCGGTTGTGATCGGCCTGAACGAGTTCCGCTCCACCGCAACCATCGACCTGCGCATTGATTATCTGCGATCGGCAACGCCGCAACTCGACATCCTCGCCGACGCTGAATGCTATCGCCGCACGCGCAATGTCGCCTTCGTGCGAGGCCGGGCCTGGCATGAGACCGACGAGCCGGGGACAGACGGCATGAAGATGATCGCAACGGCGACGGGCGTGTTCGCGCTGAACAACCCCTCGCGCTGGTCCGGTCCGCTTTCAGGGTCTGGTGGGGCGAAGGATGGCGGGGCGAAGGATGGCAAGTTGAAGGATGGCGGGGCGGCGTCATGACCCGGAACGCAGCCCTTGCCGAATTCATCGAGCGCATGCCGTTTGCCCGCAAGATCGGGTTTACCTGCGCTTTCCATGGCGACGAGATGACGGCCACCATGCCTTACGCCGGCGCGCTGGTCGGCAATGCCAGCCTGCCGGCGCTGCATGGCGGGGCGCTCGGAAGCCTGCTTGAGCTGACGGCCATGGCGCAGGTCTATCTGCACACGCAAAGCCCGAAAATGCCGCGCACGATCAACGTCACCATCGACTATCTGCGCTCGGCCGGGCCGTCGGATGTGTTCGCGCGGGCCAGCCTGCGCAAGCTCGGCCGCCGCATTGTCAGCGTCCATGCCGAGGCGTGGCAGGGCGAGCGCGACCGGCTCGTCGCAACGCTGCGCGCCAGCATGATGATCGCCCAGCCGCTGCCGGATGAGGGCTGACGACACACGAGCCGGGGAGCAAGGTTCAGTCCCGCGTCAGGCGCGCAATGTAGAAGGCGTCGCACAGGCCGTCCGGGATGGCCGGATCCGGGAGGGTCAGGAGGTCTCCCGCCGGGGTCAGCCATCGGTCTGGTGCGCCGAACTCTCCCGCCGAAAGCGGCGCACGGCGGACATGCCCGGCCTGCAGTTCCGCTTCGACAATCGCCTCGCCCTCGCTGATGAGCGGTGAGCAGACGCAGTATATCAGCGTCCCACCGGGCGCAAGCGCGCGGGCGGCGGCGGCCAGAAGCCGGGCCTGAACCTGCGGGAAGCGGGCAATGTCGCCCGCCGACTTGATCCATGCACCCTCCGGATGGCGGCGCAGCGTGCCGAGCGCCGAACAGGGCGCATCGACGAGGATCAGGTCCGCCGAACGACTCTCCAGCCAGGTCTCGGCCTCGGCGGTGACCTGCTCGATGACACTGGAAAACCCTGTCCGGGCGGCGTTGGCCTTCAGCCGGCGCAGTCTCGATGCGGAGCGGTCGATGGCGACCACGGCGGCGGCCCCGC
>JBGSUF010000145.1:0-2269 GCA_041736285.1 Hyphomonadaceae bacterium
CAGCGCCATCCGCACGCCGGTCGCGCCAACCGGATGGCCGAGGCCGATCAGACCGCCGGACGGGTTGACGGGCATCGGGCCATCACGGGCGATGGTGCCGTCTTCCACCGCTTTCCACGCCTCACCGGGGGCGGCAAGACCGAAATGCTCGATCGCCATGTACTCGGTGATGGAGAAGCAGTCATGTGTCTCGATCGCATCGAGTTCATCGGGGCCGGAAATGCCCGCGCGGGCATAGGCGTCGGTGATCGCCTTGCGCACCCATGGGAACATGTATCCGGGCTTGCCGCGCGTGCTGTCGAGCTTGGCTTCCATCATCAGCGGCGCGGTGGTGTGGCCCCAACCCTTGATGCGGGGAATGGCTTCGAGGCTGATGCCGCGCGCGTCGGCATATTGTCGGGCGACTGTCTCCGAAGCGAGGAAGATGGCGGCGGCGCCGTCCGTCACCTGTCCGCAATCGCTCTTGCGCATCCAGCCTTCGATGACGGGGTTGTGGGCGTCATCGTCGGAGAAGTTTTCAGGGTTCATCGTCCAGTTCCGCGTCTGGGCGTTCGGATTGGCGCGGGCATTGGTGAAGTTGATGCGGGAAATCTCGGCGAGGTGGCGCGGATCGAGACCATAGCGGCGGTCATACTCGGCGGCGAGATCAGAGAACATGGCCGGCCAGACATAGCGCGCGCCGAGAGCTTCCTGTCCGGCCCATGCGGCGGCGCCGAGGTTTTCGGCGGCCTTCTGGCCCGGAACGTTGCGCATCAGTTCGACACCAACGACGGCGGCGAGGCCATAGCGTTCGGCCTCGATGTCGGCCATGGCGGCGAGGATGGCCATTGATCCGGATGCGCAGGCGGCCTCGTGGCGGCTGGTCGGCTTGCCCTCGAAGCCCGGATCGACATGGCTCATCATGCCGCCGATCAGGCCCTGTCCGCAAAACAGCTCCCCGGCGAAATTGCCCATGTGGATGACGTCGACATCGGCGGCGTCGAGGCCGGTCGACGCCAGCGCCTCATGGGTGGTGTCGTGGATCATGTCGAAAAGGCCCTTGTCGTCGCGGGCCCAGTTGCGGGCGAAATCGCTCTGGGCGCCGCCAAGGATGAAGACGGGTCTGGTCATGTGTTCTCCGGTTCGAACTTGTCTGCCAACTGCCAGCGCAGAACCTTGTTCATGGCGTTGCGGGGCAGGGCGGCCACCTCGATCATGTGTTCGGGCAGTTTGTATTTCGCGATTTCGCGGGTGGTGAGGAAGGCGGTGATGTCGTCCAGTGTGACGTGCGCTCCGGGCTTGGGCACGGCGGCGACGCACAGGCGCTCGCCCATCACCGGATCGGGCACGCCGAACACGGCGGCCTCGGCCAGTCCGGGGTGTGCTTCCAGCATTGTGTCGAGTTCGGCGGCCGAAATATTGACCCCGCCGCGGATGATGATGTCCTTGCAGCGGCCCTTGAAGATCAGGAAATTCTCGTCCTCGGCGGCGATCTCGAACAGGTCGCCAGTGCGGAAATAGCCTTCGGTGTCGAACACGTCGGCCTGCTCGGCCGCGTCGCTCTTCCAGTAGCCCTCGAAGACGGCCGGCCCCTTGATGCGCAATTCGCCGGGCGCGCCGGGGGCGGTGATCTCCTCGCCCGTCTCGATCGAGACAAGGCGCATCTCGACGCGGTTGTGCATGCGGTTTTCAAACGTCGCACCCGCGTGGCCGAAGCGGGAAAACCAGGCGGCGCGGCGGGCGGGATCGGGCTGTTCGGCCGGGCCGGTGGCGAGGGAGACGCCCTCATTTGAGCCGAAGAGGTTGACGATTTCGACGCCGCGCGCCTTCCAGCCGGCCACCATGAATTCCGACAGCGGCGCGGAGCCGGACGCGACAACGCGCAGGCTCGAAAGATCGCAGGCGTCCAGCAGTTGCGGCTGCTTCAGCAGCATGGTGAGCACGGCGGGCGGGGCGATGGTGGCGGTCACGCGCTCAGCGGCGATCTGGCCGAGGAAGACCGGCAGGTCGAACGGGTGATGCAGCACGAGCGTGCCCGCCGTCATCAGCCAGTTGCCGAGCATGCCGGAGACGGCCGCCATATTGGTCAGCGGGAAAGGATTGAGCAGGATGTCGCCCGGCTGGAGGCGCATGGCGTCATAGGAGGCCGGGACGATGGCGGTCCAGTGATTGTGCGAGCGCGGAACGCCCTTGGGCATGCCGGTCGTGCCGGAGGTCCAGCAGATGGTGAAACAGTCGTCCGCTTCGCCGCGCCGGGGTGCAGCCTCGCCAAACAGGCCGAGCGGGCCAC
>JBGSUF010000025.1:0-2778 GCA_041736285.1 Hyphomonadaceae bacterium
CCATCGCCAGCGCCACCCCGTCCAGCCTCACCTCCGCCCGCGACACCAGCTCGCGCGCCGCAAGGTCGATCGGCATCAGGAAGGACAACGCAAACGACAGCGCCAGCGCCAGCACGATCCCCGCCACCAGCGTCACCCCGGACCGGCGGATCAACGCAACTTCGCCAAGCGCCACACCGAAGCTGAAACCAAGGATAGGCCCGAGCAGCGGCGCGATCACCATCGCCCCGATCACCGCCGCGACGCCATCCGAATTCATCCCGATCGCAGCCACGACGGTCGAAAGCGCCACGAGGATCAGATAGTCGCGATTGAGTTCGCTGCCGTCCGAAACGCTGGCATACAATTCTTCCCGCACGGCCCGCGTCTTGTTCTTCTCTTTCTCGTCCTGCACCTCTTCGAGGACCGGAACCGTCGCATCAATCGCCGCAAGCGTGATCCGCCAACCGTGATGGCCTTCCAGCACCGACTGGAGATTGTCCATCAGCGTCTGGCCCGATCCGTCGCGGACGAAGACGCTGATCAGCCGCCTGTCCCGCTGCTCCGGCAATACGACGTGGTAGTCCACCGGTTCGCTGGCCTTGACGGCGGCCACGGCGAGGTCGAATGCCTCCCCGTCCGGCAAATGGATATCAAGCCGTCTCATCGCTGCCTCCGGGGCCTTGGCCGCGCGATCGCGGCTTGACGTTTCGGAGGATCAGGATGACCGCGCGCACCGTGAATGCAACCCCGCCGCCCGCCACCATCGCCCACACCGCCGGCACCCCCGCCTCCGCCGCGCCCCAGTAGACGCCCGCCCCGATCAGTGCCGCCGTCGCATAAATGTCCTCGCGCAGGATCAGCGGCACCTCATTGCACACGATGTCTCGCAACAGGCCGCCAAAGCTCGCCGTCATCGTGCCCATCATGATGACGACCACCGCGTCATGCCCGGCCACGTCTGCAATCCGCGCGCCCGACACGGCAAACAGCGCCAGCCCCATCGCGTCCAGCCAGATCAGCGTCTTGAACCGCGCAATCCGCTCGCCGACCAGCCAGGTCAGCGCCCCCGCCGCCAGCGCAACGAGGATGATATGCGAATCCTCCAGCCAGAAGACCGGCCGGTCCAGCAACAGGTCGCGCAGCGTCCCCCCGCCAATCGCCGGCAACAGCGACACCACCATGATGCCGAACAGGTCCATCTTCAGGCGCGAGGCCATCAGCCCGCCGCTCAGCGCGAAAACAAACACACCGACCGTGTCAGCGATCTGGAGCGGCGTCACTTGATGCTCTTTCGCCCTGCCTTGCCCTTGGTCGCGCCGGGTTTGCCGGAGGCGGCCTTCTCGGCCTTGTGGGCCTGCACGCCCCGGCCCGGGGCCGCCCCAGCGGAGGGCAGGCGCGCAATCAGGCTGGATGTATCCCAGCGGGCGCCGCCCATGCCCTGCACCTCGGCGTAGAACTGATCGACCAGCGCCGTCAGCGGCAGGCTCGACCCGTTCGCCCGAGCCTCCTCCAGCGCGATCCGCAAGTCCTTGCGCATCCAGTCGACCGCAAAGCCGAAGTCAAACTCATCCTTCACCATCGTCTTCCAGCGGTTCTCCATCTGCCAGCTTTGCGCCGCGCCGCCGCTGATCGCCTCGATCACCACAGCCGGATCGAGGCCCGCACGCTGCGCAAAGTGCAGCCCCTCGGCCAGCCCCTGCACCACGCCTGCAATGCAGATCTGGTTGACCGACTTGGCCAGTTGCCCGGCCCCGCTCTCCCCGATCCGCGTGGTCCTTTTCGAGTAGGCTTCCATCACCGGCAGGGCCTTGGCGAACGCTTTTTCCTCGCCGCCCACCATCACGGTGAGTTGCCCCTTCTCCGCGCCCGCCTGCCCGCCGGAGACCGGCGCGTCGAGAAAGGCTGCGCCCTTTTCCTCAGCCCGCGCCGCCAGCTCGCGCGCAAGTCCGGCGCTCGCCGTGGTGTGGTCGATGATGACCATCCCCCCGCCAATGCCCGGCTCCAGCGCATCGAACACCTCGCGCACATCGGGATCATCGCCAAGGCACATGGCGACGAATTCCTTGCCCCATGCCGCATGTGCCGGATCGTTGCCGACCTCGCCCTTGAAGCTTCTGGCCCAGGCCGATGCCTTCTCCGCCGACCGGTTCCAGACCGTCACCTTGTGCCCGGCTTTGGCCAGATGCCCTGCCATCGGCGCGCCCATCACGCCCAGTCCGAGAAATCCAATGCGCGCCATGATGTTGTCTCCGGAAAGTGGCCAGTGACGGCGGCGAGGGCCGGTCGCGTCACGGCGAGGGGGTGACTTCTTATCGTCTGTCCTTGTGCATGAATCGCCGCGCGCGGAGAAGCCCTGTGCGCCCGCCTCACGCGCTTTCTCCGCCTATCCCCTGTGCAGCGAAACCCACTCGCGCCGGACGCGAAAACACCCGGGCCGCCTCCCCGTCACGCCTGGCGAACCAACTGATTTCGTTCAAATTGCGCAAGGCCAGTGCACGCGACCTTACCTGTGACCGCGCTATGACGGCAGCATCATGAGCCTTCGTGTTGCGCCATCCTCCCCTGCCCCGGCCTATCGCCGGACGAGCCGCCTTGCTGCCTCTCCGGCGCGGGCGCGCGGCATTGCGCGCGGCGGATGGAAGATTGCCTATGCCGACTTTGTCACGGCGATGATGGCCTTCTTTCTGATGATGTGGATCGTCCACGCCGCCGGCCCGGAAACACGCAGCGAGCTTGCCGGCTATTTCGACCCGCCCGCCGAAGCCGCCTCCACCCCGCCGACCGCAGACGCCGCCG
>JBGSUF010000201.1:0-5178 GCA_041736285.1 Hyphomonadaceae bacterium
GCCCCCGTTCTGGCGGCAGAAGCCGGCGCCGCGCAGGAGGCAAGATCGGGCGGGCAAAGCGGTCTGTTCGATGCCGACAAGTCCTCCATCCGTGCGCCTTTGCCTCCCGCGCGCCCATGGTCGGCTGACGAAAGGCTTTCGGAGGAATTCAAGGCGGTCGGCTTCTTTCTGTCAGGCCACCCGCTTGACGACCTGATGACCGGCCGCGTGCGCGAGCGCATTGTGCTGGCAGAAGAGATCGCCGAGCGGGCAGGCGACCGGGTCATCATGGACATGATCGGGGTGGTGCGCGGGCGCGTGGAAAAACCGGCGCGGACGGGCGGCAAGCTGGCCTACGTCACCTTGTCGGACCCGACCGGCGACTATGAGGCCATGGTGGCGCCCGAAATGCTCGGAGAATTGCGCGACCAGCTCGAGCCCGGCATGAGCGTTTTCTGCCGTGTCCGGGCACGCGTCCGCGACGAGGAAATCCGGCTGACCATCGAGGATGCACGGCCGTTTGACCGGGCTGATCTTGGCGGAAGCGAGGCGCTGAACGTGGCGCTGAATGCGGGCTGCGACATTGGCGGGCTGCGCGAAGCGCTGGATCGGCTGCAGCGGGCCGGACAGGGCCGGGGCGGCGAGATATTTCTCGACGTGCCCGCCAATGGGGGCGTGGTGACGCTGCGGCTGCCGGGCCGTTATCCGATCGGCATGCGCACCCGTCAGCTGCTGAAGTCGGTCGCCGGGGTGGAGCGGGTCGAGGAGCGGGCGGCCTGACGATGGAACAGGTTTACGATGACGGGGCGAGGTCGAGGCGCTTGCCGGGTTGCGCGCGAGGCGAAACCCTGTATATGACAGCGCCATCCCGACACGCAGGCAACGACGTTCAATCCCGGACGTCGTATCCGGTGCCTGAGGTTTTCCCGAAGTCAATTGCGGCTGAAGGGGCCTTGGTCAGCCTGCGGCGGCCAACCGGATAGGAGAGAACCGATATGGCTTTGCCCGATTTTACCATGCGCCAGCTGCTTGAGGCCGGTGTCCACTTTGGCCACCAGACCCACCGCTGGAACCCGAAAATGAAGCGGTATATCTTTGGTGACCGCTCGAACATTCACATCATCGACCTGTCGAAGACAGTGCCGCTCCTGCATCAGGCCCTTGTCGCGGTCCGCGACACGGTGGCCAAAGGCGGACGCGTGCTGTTCGTCGGCACAAAGCGCCAGGCGGCCGATCCGGTCTCCGAAGCGGCGCAGCGCTGCGCGCAATACTACATCAACCATCGCTGGCTTGGTGGCACACTGACAAACTGGGCGACCGTGTCGAATTCGATCCGCCGCCTGAAGGAGCTGAACGCGCTCTTCTCCGAAGGACGCCAGCCCGCCGGCCTGACCAAGAAGGAAGTGCTCAACCTCGACCGCGAGCGCGAAAAGCTCGAGCGGGCACTGGGCGGCATTCAGAACATGGGCGGCCTGCCGAGCCTGATGTTCGTGATCGACACCAACAAGGAAGCCATCGCCGTCAAGGAAGCCAAGAAGCTCGGCATTCCGGTGGTGGCGGTGGTCGACACCAACTGCGATCCGGACGCCGTCGAATTCCCCTTCCCGGGCAATGACGACGCGGCGCGCGCGATTTCGCTCTATTGCAACCTGATCGCCGACGCCGTGCTGGATGGCCTCGCCGAAAGCTCTGTGCGCATGGGCTTCGACATCGGCGATAGCGAGTCGCTCGATGCGCTGATCGAAGCTGACCTTGCCGCCGCAGATGCCGCGACCGAAGAGTCCTCGGCCGAAGCGTCCACCGACGTGGATGCTGCCTCCGGCGAACAAAACTGACATCCGGGCTGGCGTGGCCGAAACGCCGCGCCAGCCCCTGAACTTTAACTCACCACGCCAGGGAACCAGATTATGGCCGAGATCACAGCAGCGCTCGTCAAGGAATTGCGGGAGAAATCCGGCGCCGGCATGATGGATTGCAAAAAGGCGCTGGCAGAAAATGATGGCGACATCGAAGCGTCCATGGACTGGCTGCGGGCCAAAGGCATCGCCAAGGCCGGCAAGAAGGCCGGGCGCACGGCGGCTGAGGGCCTGATCGCCGTCGCGACAAGCACGGACGGAAAGGTCGGCGTCGCCGTCGAGTTCAACTCCGAGACCGATTTTGTCGCACGCAATGAAGGCTTCCAGGCTGCGGCGCGTTCGTTTGCCCATGTTGCGCTTGGCGTGGAGCCGACCATCGAGGCCCTGCTCGCAGCCCCTGCAACCGAAGGTGACGGCACGATTGCCGACCAAGTGACGCGCCTCGTCGCGACCATCGGCGAAAACATGTCATTGCGCCGCATCGCGCGCGTCGAAGTGTCCGAGGGCGCCATCGCGTCCTACATTCACGGCAGCGTGTCTGACGGGCTTGGCAAGATCGGCGTGCTCGTCGCCCTCGAAGGTGAAGGCGACGTGGCGAAGCTCACGGAAGCCGGGCGGAAGGTCGCGATGCACATCGCCGCGACGTCGCCCGCGTCGGCCAAGCGTGGCGATCTTGATCCGTCGCTTGTCGAGCGCGAGCGGTCGGTTCTGACCGAGCAGGCCCGCGAAAGCGGCAAGCCGGAAAGCGTTATCGAGAAAATGATCGAGGGCCGGATCCAGAAGTACTACAAGGAAGTGGTTCTGACGGAACAGGACTTCGTGATGAATCCCGACATCACAGTCGGCGGTTACATCGAGACCGAGACGGGCGGCGACACGCTGAAGGGCTTTGTCCGCTTTGCAGTCGGCGAGGGCATTGAAAAAGAAGAAACTGACTTTGCAGCCGAGGTCGCAGCGGCCGCCAAAGGGAACTGATAGACCGGCGATGAATACGGATTGACGCGGCTTGTGGCACGCTTGGCCATGACAGCCGCGTTTTTCTGTTCTAATCAAGGGCACCTCGAAGCGGAGTCGGACCCATGTCGGAACATACCTCGTCGAACGCGCCACTGATTTACAAGCGCGTCCTCCTGAAGCTCTCCGGTGAGGCGCTGATGGGGGCCAGCGAATACGGTATCGACATGCCGACCTGCCTTAGATTCGCAGGGGAAGTCGCCGCGGCCCGCCAGATGGGAGCGGAAATTTCGCTGGTCATCGGCGGCGGCAATATCTTCCGTGGTCTGTCAAAGGCGGCAGCGGGCATGGACCGCGCTCAGGCAGACGCGATGGGCATGCTGGCGACGGTGATGAATGCCCTTGCCATGCAGGGCGCGCTCGAATCGATCGGCGTTGAAACGCGCGTGCAGTCGGCGATCCCGATGGATGAGATTTGCGAGCCGTTTATCCGGCGCCGCGCGATGCGGCACATGGAAAAGGGCCGCGTCGTGATTTTCGCGGCCGGAACCGGAAACCCGTTTTTCACCACCGACACCGGCGCGGCGCTGCGGGCGGCGGAGATGAATTGCGATGCGCTCCTGAAGGGCACGCAGGTCGATGGCGTCTACACGGCCGACCCGAAGACGGACGAAACGGCCACGCGCTTCGATTTTCTTGGCTATCATGACGTCCTTTCGCGTGACCTGCGGGTGATGGACGCTTCGGCGGTCAGCCTGATGCGCGAGAACGCCATACCGATCGTTGTCTTCTCGCTTCGTCAGACCGGCGCACTGCAGGCGGTCCTTCGCGGGGAAGGCACACACACCGTGATCTCGAACAGGGGAGCGCCGAAGGCAAATGGCTGAGTTCGACAGGAAGGACCTAGAGCGCCGCATGGAAGGCGCCGTTTCAGCTCTGATCACCGAATTCCACGGACTACGGACAGGTCGGGCATCGGTCAACCTGCTCGATACGGTTCAGGTTTCGGCCTATGGTGGCAGCGTGCCGCTCAATCAGGTTGGCTCTGTCAGCGTGCCGGAGTCGCGCATGCTGGCGGTGAACATCTGGGACAAGTCGCTCGTCGGGGCCGCTGACAAGGCCATCCGTGATGCGGGACTGGGCCTCAATCCGGTGGTTGACGGGGTCAATCTGCGCATTCCGATACCGCCCCTGAATGAGGAGCGGCGCCGCGACCTGCAAAAGATCGCCGGCAAGTATGCGGAAGCGGCGCGGGTCGCTGTCCGCAACGTCCGCCGGGACGGGATGGATGCGCTGAAGAAATCCGAGAAGGATGGCGACATAAGCCAGGATCAGCAGAAGTCGATGAGCGAAGACGTTCAGAAACTGACCGACACCTTCATCAAGAAAATAGATGATACCCTGAAGGTGAAGGAAGAGGAGATCATGCAGGTCTGATGCCCGGGGCCACCGCCAACACAGCGGTGGGTTTGCCGGGAGGGGGCCCATCGCGCATTCCGGTCCATGTGGCGATCATCATGGATGGAAACGGTCGCTGGGCGAAAGCGCGCGGCCTGCCGAGAGCCATCGGCCACGAGCGCGGTGTCGAGGCGCTGCGCCGGACCGTGACGGCGGCCCACGAGATCGGCATACGCTATCTGACGGTCTACTCCTTTTCGACGGAGAACTGGTCGCGGCCTCTTGAAGAGGTCAACGCGCTGTTCAACCTGCTCCGCGCTTTTGTGAAGCGCGACCTTGCCCGTCTGAACCGGGAGGGTGTGCGGATCAGGATGGCGGGTCGGCGGGCCGATGTGCCGCAGGACATTCTGGCGTTGATGGACGAGGCGGAGGCCTGCACGCAGGCCAATGACAAGCTGGTTCTGACGGTGGCCTTCAACTACGGATCGCGCGCCGAGATCGTCGACGCGGCGCGGAAACTGGCGGGCGACGTGCAGGCTGGCAGTCTGTCACCCGGTGACATCACCGAAGAGATGTTCGCCGCCGCGATGCAGTCTTCTGGCGTCCCGGACCCCGACCTTCTGGTGCGCACAAGCGGGGAATGCCGCATCAGCAACTTCCTTCTGTGGCAGCTGGCTTACGCGGAGATGGTCTTCCAGGACGTGCTCTGGCCGGACTTCGACAAGCAGCATCTGCTGGCGGCGGTGGAGGCTTTTGGCTGCCGTGAACGCCGCTTCGGGGCCGTGTCGCCTCCGGGGGCAGTGTGAACGTGGAGGGCGCGCGCGTCGGACGGGTGCGGACGTCCCGGGAGATGCGCCTGCGGGTGATTTCGGCCACCGTGCTCATTCCGTTCGGGCTGGCGGTTGTGTGGCTCGGCGGATGGGTGCTGGCTTTGGCCTGCGCCGCCTTTGGCGCCGTGATGGGCTGGGAGTGGGCCCGCATGGCGCGCCTG
>JBGSUF010000239.1:0-8576 GCA_041736285.1 Hyphomonadaceae bacterium
CTCCTCGTCGACGCCGACGCCGCGCGCCCGCAGGATATCGCCCGTCAGGTCGAGCGGGAAGCCGAACGTGTCGTAGAGCCGGAAGGCCGTTTCACCGGGAAGCTGCGCGCCGGGCTCAAGGTCGCCGGCGGCTTCCTCAAGCAGCGCGAGGCCGCGCCCGAGCGTGCGCTGGAAACGCGTTTCCTCCTGCCTCAGTGTCGACTGGATGAGTTCGCGTGCGCGGCCAAGCTCTGGATAAGCATCGCCCATTTCGGCGATCAGCGTGTCAGCGATCTGATACATTTTCGGCTCGCGCGCGCCGAGCATGTGCGCATGCCTCATCCCGCGCCGCATGATCCGGCGGAGCACATAGCCCCGGCCCTCATTGGACGGCAGAACGCCATCCGCGATCAGGAAGGCCGAGGTGCGCAGATGATCGGCAATGACGCGGAAAGATGCGGTGGCATCGCCTTCACACCGGCGCCCGAACACATCTTCCTCGGCCGCGATCAGATTGCGGAAAAGGTCGATGTCGTAATTGTTGTGCACGCCCTGCAGCACGGCCGACACGCGCTCAAGGCCCATCCCTGTGTCAATTGACGGGCGTGGAAGGGGGACGCGGTCGCCGCCGGCCTTCTGGTCGAACTGCATGAAGACGAGGTTCCAGATTTCGATGAACCGGTCGCCATCCTCATCCGGGCTGCCGGGCGGGCCACCCGGAATGCCTTCGCCATGGTCGAAGAAGATTTCCGAGCAGGGGCCACACGGGCCGGTGTCCCCCATCGACCAGAAATTGTCCGATGTCGAGATGCGGATGATCCGGCTGTCGGGTAGTCCGGCAATCTTGCGCCACAGCGCCGCAGCTTCCTCGTCCTCGGAATATACCGTCACGAGAAGACGTTCGGCGGGCAGGTCGAAATGCTTCGTCACCAATTCCCATGCCGACGAGATGGCTTCTTCCTTGAAATAATCGCCGAAGGAGAAATTGCCGAGCATCTCGAAGAAGGTGTGGTGGCGGGCGGTGTAGCCCACATTGTCAAGGTCGTTGTGCTTGCCGCCCGCCCGCACGCACTTCTGGGACGTGGTCGCGCGCGGCGTATCAGGACGTTCCTCGCCGGTGAACCATGTCTTGAAGGGCACCATGCCGGCATTCACGAAAAGGAGCGTCGGGTCATTGTCCGGCACAAGCGGGGCTGACGCGCGGCGCGCATGCCCCCTTCCCTCGAAGAAGGACAAGAAAGTTTCCCGGATCTCGTTGACCGATCGCATGCCTGACACCTGCCTTGAACGCAAAACCGCCGGACTTCGTGACGAAAGCCTGTCGTCTGCCGGACATGACGCCGATATAGCGACGTCCGGCAGATCAGCCAAGCACCCGAAGAGGCGATGCCCTATTCGTTTACGGCAGCGTCCCCGTCATCGACGTCGCCATTCGACATTCCAGCCGCCAGCATCGCATCGGTCAGGAGCCCTGCGTTGCGGCGCACCTTGTCTTCGATATCTGCCGCGATCGCGGTGTTTTCCTTCAGGAACTTGCGGGCATTCTCACGCCCCTGACCGATGCGCTCGCCTTCATAAGCATACCAGGAGCCTGACTTCTCTATGATATTGCCCTTCACGCCCAGATCGATGAGCTCCCCCGTCTTGGAAATCCCCTCACCATAAAGGATGTCAAACTCAACCATGCGGAAGGGCGGCGCGACCTTGTTCTTGACCACTTTGACACGCGTCTGGTTGCCGATCACTTCGTCGCGGTCCTTGAGGGCGCCGATGCGGCGAATGTCGAGCCTGACCGAGGCGTAGAATTTCAGCGCGTTACCACCCGTCGTCGTCTCGGGATTGCCAAACATCACGCCGATCTTCATCCGGATCTGGTTGATGAAGATCACCATGGTCTTGGACTTGGAAATCGAACCCGTCAGCTTGCGTAGCGCCTGACTCATCAGGCGGGCCTGAAGGCCTGGCAGGCTGTCACCCATTTCGCCCTCAAGTTCGGCGCGCGGCGTCAGCGCGGCCACCGAGTCGATGACGAGCACATCGATCGCGCCCGATCGCACCAGCGTGTCGGTGATCTCCAGCGCCTGCTCGCCAGTGTCGGGCTGGGACACAAGGAGATCGTCGAGATCAACGCCGAGCTTCGCCGCATAGACCGGATCGAGCGCATGTTCGGCGTCGACAAAAGCGCAGACACCGCCGCTGCGCTGGGCCTCTGCGATGCAGTGCAGCGCCAGCGTCGTCTTGCCGGAACTTTCCGGACCATAAATCTCGATGATCCGCCCCTTGGGCAGGCCGCCAATGCCGAGCGCAAGGTCGAGACCAAGCGAACCGGTCGAGATCGCCTCGATGTCGAGCGCGGTATTTGCGCCGAGCCGCATCACCGACCCCTTGCCGAAATTCCGCTCGATCTGCCCGAGGGCCGTCTCCAATGCCTTCTGCTTGTCCACGCCAACTTCCTTTTCCACGAGTTTGAGCTTCGCAGTCATCATTCTTCTCCTTATGTCACCTCTGGCGAGCGTGGTCGATACATCCAGCGCGCAAGCGCCTGTTCTTCTCATGTTCTTAGAACATATTTAGAACAAAGAAAAGGGGGTTTCCGACATCGCCTCACGCGATTCAGAAAACCCCCTCGACCGGTCGCCCGCCGGGCGACGCATGCAGCGGATCAGGCGGCCGCCTCGGCCCCGATCAACAGCTCTTCCTTCACCTTTTCAGCCAGTTGGCGCAGCGTGAAGGGCTTGGGCAGGAAGGCGACGTCGGCTTCCTCATCGAGCGCCTTGGCAAGGTCGCGCTCGGCATAACCTGAAATGAAGATCACCCGCGCCTGACCGATCAGACCGCGCGCCTTGCGCAGCAGGGACGGGCCATCAATGCCCGGCAGGATGACATCCGAAATCACCAGGTCGAAGCCGCATGGATTGGCTTCCAGCACGGCATACGCCTTTTCTCCGTCGGCTGCCTCGACCACTTCGTATCCGAACGAGGTCAAAAGGTGTGACGCAATGCCGCGAACCCCGTCCTCATCCTCGATCAGCAGGATACGGCCGCGTCCCGACATGTCTGACGGACGGCCGCTGCGGGCCTTGGCCGCGCGTGTGCCCGCGTCGCCGCTGGTCGCCTTAGCCAGTTCTTCGGCGGCGGCGGCGGCTTCGGCCTGCTGCCAGGCCTCGACCTCTTCGGCCGACATCACCGGCAGGTAGAGATAGAAGGTCGTGCCCTTGCCGGTTTCGGTCTCCGGACAGATGTAGCCGCCCGACTGCTTGACGATGCCGTAGACGGTCGACAGGCCGAGGCCGGTTCCCTTGTTCTTGTCCTTGGTGGTGAAGAAGGGCTCAAAGATGCGGCTGAGCTTGTCGGCGGGGATGCCCGTGCCGGTGTCGGTGACGGCGATCAGCAGATATTGACCGCCCTCGACATAGCTGAAGCCACGCTGGTGGGCGTGCTCGGCCGTGACGGCCTCGGTGCGGATGGTGAGCCGCCCGCCGCCTTTGCTGATCATTGCATCGCGGGCATTCGTCGTCAGGTTCATCAGCGAGGCTTCAAGCTGGCTCTTGTCATGCTTGATCTTGGGCAGGTCGCGTCCGTGGACAAAGTCGACCGTCACGCGCTCGTCGACGAGGCGGGTGAGCATGAGGGAGAAGTCCGACAGCCACTCGGTGACGTCGATCACCTCGCGCTTGAGCGTTTCCATCCGCGCATAGGCCTTCATCATGCGGATGAGTTCGGAGGCCCGCGCCGACCATTCATTGATGTCCTTGAGATCGGAGAAGGACGGATCCCCGACCGGGTGGCGGATCATCAGCTTGTCCACCGCCAGGATGATTCCCTGGAGCATGTTGTTGAAATCATGCGCCAGACCGCCGGCGAACTGGCCGAGCGCCTGCATCTTCTGGCCATGGTGGACGCGCATTTCCAGCTCTCTCTGCGCCGTCATGTCCATCAGGTAGGCGGTGACGGGCGCACCTGCCGGGTCGAGCGCGACGCGAACATTGACGTGGCGGACCGGCTCGCCGGCGAGTTGCACGCTGACGGCGTGGTCGATGCTGTCGACAAGGCGCTCAGAAAGGCTGAGTTCGCCCTCTTCGGCCATGAACAGGTCGGCAAAGCGCATGCCGGGCGCGGCGCGGCCGTCGGTCAGGCTCATCATGGCGCGGTTGGCATCGACGATGATCGCCGATTCGACATTGCTGCCGTCAAGCCGGATGGCCCCGAACGGCGCATCATCGAATATCGGATCGCCGACATCATCGCGCGGCGGACGGCTGGCCGATGGCGACGTCAGGCGCGCCGCCTTGTCGATCAGCGCGCCATTCGGTGTCGAGACGATGGTGCGACCGGTGGCCTCCAGGCCGCGTCCGGTCCAGGTCGTCACTGCCTGCACCGGCACTTCGATGCCGTCACGCGCAATCAGCGTCAGCTGCGCCCGCATCGTGGTGTCACCCTTGCGTTCACGCCGCAGCATCCGCACGGATTCGGCGCGCATGATGTCCTCGACCCGGCGGACAACCTCGCCCTCGGGCAGGCCGAGCAGTTCGCGCAGCCACGCATTCAGGTAGGAGACGCTGCCATCCGGGCGCGAGACGAAGAAGCCAACCGGGGCATCCTCGATGTAAAGCGCTTTCGGATCGGCGGCGATATTGCGCGATTCCCCGACCATGGTCTCGCGCAGGCGCCACAGCACCTTGCCATTCGACAGCGGCGAGACAGAGACGGAAAACTGCACGGGACGAGCATCCCGGCCAAGCGCCATGGCGGGCAGCACTTCATTGTGGGAGCGCCCGGCCTTGGCCGCCTTGGCGAGGCGGAAGATCGGCCCGGTGACGCCGGGCGAGCCGCCGAAAAGGCGATCCACCGTGACCGGACCATGGCTTTCGCCAAGGCCGGCAGCAATGCTTGAAAGCTCAACGAAGGCGGCGTTGCAGGTCACCGGCGCGCCTCCGCGTTCCGTCACCAGCACCGCCTCGTCGAGGCTTTCGATCCACGGATAGCGCGGCTTCAGCGCCTGCGCGGCGACGGCTGTTTCCGCTGCGCCGCGTTCGGGGAAGAGGCCGAGCCAACGGCCCGCGCCCCGCGCCAGCCACAACAGGACGACCATGCCGGTCGATGCAAAGGCGATCAGCAGGATCGAGCCGGCCTCTCCGACCGCGTCGCGCCAGGCAATCGAAACGGTTGCGGCGGCCACGGCAATGATCAGCGATATCCAGAACAGGAGTTGCAGCACATCAAGCCGGGCGCGCGGCGCCTGAACGGGCTCCTCCGCGGGCGTCTCGCCCAGGACAATCGCATTGGCGCTGACCGACTTGCCGTTCGGCACCGCCGAATTGCGGCGGCCATCGAGCGCCGGCACACCCAGGTCCATAATCCCTTCGGCATCCCGGTCGGGGGCTCCGAGAATATCGCCTGAGGTTGCTTCGCGGTCACCGGCGTTCTGGCGCATGATCAAACTACTCCCCGTTTGGCAGGAGTGTCGCGCGATTCGGGGCGCCCTGCCGATGCCGAAAACTCACTGTGGGCCGCAACCGGCCGGGATTTCTCCCCCGCCGTCACTGCCCACCATTAACCTTTCTCGCAGACTAGCGCACTAAAGGTTAACGAAAGCGAAAAATCCGTTAAACATCATCGCGAAATTCGCAGAATGACACCACTCTGGAGGAGACACCTGATGAAACGCAACTCAACCGCCCTCGCCCTTGTCACGACGTTCGGGCTTCTGACACTGGGCGTATCGTCCTGCAACCGGAGCGCCCCGGCCGAGACAGCCGCCGCAACGTCCCCCGCCGCCCCCTCGCCGGAGGCGATTCAGGCCGAGACAGCGCGTCTCAATGCGTTCTTCGAAGAGGCGTTCGACGCGGAACTCGCCTTCTCGCCAATGCGCAAGACCGCGCTCGGGATCAAGACCGATTACGATCGCTGGGACGATCCGTCAGCGGCAGCCGATGCTGCCCGCCTGGAGCGCCAGCGCGCCGCCGTTGCGCGGATGAAGGCCGAGTTCGATTTCAACAGCCTCACCAAGCAGGGCCAGTTGTCCTGGCGGCTGTTCGAATATGAGCTGGAAAGGGCTGAAACCTCTGCCCGCTGGAGCGACCATCGCTACATCTTCAACCAGATGTTCGGGGCCCAGTCGTCCATCCCGGCGTTTCTCATCAACCAGCACCGCGTGTCCAGCCGCTCTGACCTCGACGCCTATATCGCCCGCCTGGACGGGGTGGCTGAATACCTTGGCGGCCAGGTCGAGAACGCCCGTCGTGCCTCCGAGCAGGGCATACGCCCGCCGCGCTTTGTCTATGACTATGTGATCTCCGACGCGCGCAACATCATCACCGGCTATCCGTTCGGCGACGCGGCGAAGGATACCCCCTCCCCGCTCTACGAAGACGCCATGAAGAAGCTTGCCGCCCTGCCCGATGGCGAGGACTTGACGGCCGATGACCGCGCAGACCTTGAGGCAAACACCGTCTTCGCCCTCAAAAACAATGTCGGCCCGGCTTATGAGGCGCTGATCAGCTTCCTCGAAGCCGACATGGTGAATGCCACGACCGATGATGGCGCCTGGAGACTCCCGGAAGGCTCGGCCTATTACAACGATATGCTGTCGCTGATGACCACGACCGGCATGACGGCAACGGAAATCCACGATCTCGGTGTTGCCGAAGTCACCCGCATCCATGAGGAGATGCGCGCCATCATGGTGCAGGTCGGCTTCACCGGCACGCTGGAAGAATTCTTCGAATTCATGCGCACGGACAAGCAATTCTATTATGAAAACAGCGAGGAAGGTCGCGAGCGCTATCTTGCCGAGGCAACGGCGCTGATCGACGACATGCGCACGAGGCTGCCGGAGATTTTCAACACCTTCCCGCAGGCCGACATGATCGTGAAAGCGGTCGAGCCGTTCCGCGAAGCCTCCGCCGGCAAGGCCTTCTACCAGCGCCCCGCGCCCGATGGCTCGCGGCCGGGCGTCTACTACGCCAATCTCTACCGGATGGAGGACATGCCGACCTATCAGATGGCCGCGCTCGCCTATCATGAGGGCATTCCCGGCCACCACATGCAACTTGCCATCGCACAGGAACTTGAGGGCCTGCCGCGTTTCCGCCGGTTCGGTGGCTACACGGCCTACTCCGAAGGCTGGGGCCTGTATTCCGAAGCCCTGCCAAAGGAAATGGGTTATTATTCAGACCCGTATGACGATTTCGGTCGCCTCGCCATGGAGTTGTGGCGCGCCGCCCGTCTTGTCGTGGACACCGGCCTTCATGACAAGAAATGGACCCGCGAGGAGGCCATCGCCTACCTCATCGCCAACACGCCAAACCCCGAGGGCGACAGCCGCAAGGCGATCGAGCGCTACATCGTGATGCCCGGTCAGGCAACGGCCTACAAGGTCGGCATGATCGAGATCATGGCCCTGCGCGAGGAGGCCCGCGCCGCGCTCGGCGAGGCTTTCGACATCCGCGATTTCCACGACATCGTGCTGCGCGACGGGCCGGTTCCGCTCGCCATACTGCGCGAGAATGTCGAGGGCTGGATCGCATCGCAAAAGGCCGGCTGAGGCCATCGGCGTTCTCATCCCACATCCCACTTGCTGAGTGGGATGTGGGATATGGGACGGCGCCGCCGAACCGTCGAAAACCGCGCCACGTGCCCTGGTGGTCGCGTGGCCAGGTGGTCGCGTGGCCGGGTGACCCTACCGCGCCGGGCTGATCTTGCGACCTTCGACACCAAGGTCGCGGAACGGTTCGAAGCTGTGCTCGTCGGTCATCACGAAGCTGCCGTCACGCAATTGCCAAGCGTAGCGGTATTGGTCGGGCAGTTCGACCTGCCCGCCCGGCACGTCGGCGTCATAGGTCTCTATCCCCTTCAGAAGTTCGCCGCGCTCACGTGCGATCCTGTCCCCGCTCGCCCATCTGGCGTTGTAGGTCGCCGTCGACAGGGCGCCGATCTCGTCGAACGTGTCCTTGATGGCCTGCGCGCGTTTGCGGTTTTCCTCCAGCATGACCTGTTGTCCCGCCCGGCGCAGCTGCCCCGTGCGCGCATTCCATTCCACATCGAGCTGGAGGTTCGACAAGGCGATCCGGAACACGCCCTCGTTGAAGGCCGCTTCCGGGGCGGAGTAGGTGATGATCGACATAGCCGATCCGGAGAGCGTCTCGAACGGCGCGAAACCGGTGTTGAAGCTGTGGCCGGATTTCATGTAGGCGTGTGACGAGAGGACCGCCATCACCCCGCGGCGCAGCGTGCGTCCGTCCATGTAGGTGTAATCCACCTCGGTGTATTCAAACCACTGGATCATGTAGGGATCGCCCTGCATCTCGAGGCGGTAGGGTGCGAGCACCTGTGCAAGACCCGTCACGTCCCGCTGCCCGGTGATCTTGCCGCCCGGCATGCCGGCGATCACCGCCTGCGCCACGTCCAGCCCGGAACGCAGTTCCATGACCGGGCAATTCATCTCGTGCGGCGTGCCCATCGAGTTCGCCGCCCATGCAAAGTTCGGCAGGACGCGCAACTCTCCGCCGCCGCCTGGAGCGCGCGCCGTCCAGTCCGTCTTTGGTCCGCCGTAGCAGACGTCGCGCTGGTCGTAATAGACGCCGCCCGACACCGTC
>JBGSUF010000241.1:0-3472 GCA_041736285.1 Hyphomonadaceae bacterium
CCGCATGGTCGGGCGCCGCCGCTGATGCACAGGCCGCTCAGGTGCTGCTGGCGATCGTGCGGCTGCGCTACAACGACCCGGTCGGCTTTGTCGACATTGAGAGGATCATCGCCGAGGACAGCCTGACCGTGACCGGCGGCCTCGCAAGCGCCATCGGGCTGGACGGCGGACCTTTCAACGAAGTGCTCTCGGGCGCGGGCGAGGTCGAGCGTGCCTATGCCCCCCAGATCGTCTATGCCCCGGTCCGCGGCGCCGGTTATGCCTCGCAATTGCTGGAGCCGCTGCCAGCCTCCACCGTCCTCCTGCTCAGCCAGTCCGGCTGGAGCGTCGAGCGGCTGATGCTCTGCTGCATCGCGCGCATCGGCACGCTGGACAATGCCCGCTCTGCGGCCGGTCCGGCCCCCGCACGTCTGCCCGACAACCGGGCCTTCCGCGATCTTGCCCGCGACCTTCGCGCACTCCAGCTTCGCGAACAGCTCATCATTCGGGTCTATCGCGGCGATCTCGACGCCCGCGAGGGCAAGCTTCCCCCCGGACCGCGTGCCAGCGTCGTCCTGTCCTTCCCCCGCAGCGCGCCCGAGGCCGATGCCCTGCTCATGCATTTCTCTCGCGCAGGACTCTCCACGACGTGCTCGGCGGACGGCGTCTGCACGCTGATGCTGCGCGACGGCAACGACCTTGCCAGTGACAAGGTCGCTGGCGGCCGCTCGCTCCTTGGTGTCATGTCAGCCCTTGCGCAGACCGTTCATGTGCCCGACGCGCACCGCAGCTTCGTCACCGCCACGCAAGGCCCCGCCAGCACGGCGCCCGGCGCGTGCAGCGGCGCCGATCCGTGGGACGAGGTGTCCGGCGGCTTCTTCACCATCCGCACCTCGCCGACACGGCCGGACGGCGCAAGCCTCGCGGTCCGCCATCGCGGTCACTGGTTCTATATTCCGGACGGCTGCCCCGGCGCGCGCGCGACCCTCAATCTCGTCACCCACCTTTATGCGCTGCAGGCCGGTGTCAGCGGATCGGACGAGAGCAGCGCCCTTCTGCTGATCGGCAACTGAAGCGAAGCGCGTGTCGGCGGCCGCGTCTCAGGCCACCTTCACGCGCAGCGCGCTTTCCGGCAGTTCCTCGGCGAAGCAGCGCTGATACATTTCCGCCACCAGCGGGCGTTCCAGTTCGTCGCATTTGTTCAGGAATGTCAGCCGGAAGGCGTGGCCGATGTCGCCGAAGATCGCCAGATTCTCCGCCCATGTGATGACCGTGCGCGGGCTCATCACCGTCGACAGGTCGCCATTCATGAACGCGTTTCGGGTCAGGTCGGCCAGCCGCACCATTTTCGAGATCACCGCCGTCTCGATACCGGTCGCCTTCGCGCCGATGATCTCCACCTCGGCGTCGTGCTCAAGATAGTTCAGCGTGGTGACAATGCTCCAGCGGTCCATCTGGCCCTGATTGAGCTGCTGGGTGCCGTGATAAAGCCCGGTGGTGTCGCCGAGACCGACCGTGTTTGTCGTCGCAAACAGCCGGAAGCCCGGATGCGGCGCGATCACGCGGTTCTGGTCCAGCAGCGTCAGCCGTCCTGATGCCTCAAGCACGCGCTGGATCACGAACATCACGTCCGGCCGCCCGGCGTCATACTCGTCGAACACGATGGCCACCGGCCGCTGCAGCGCCCACGGCAGTATGCCCTCGCGAAACTCGGTGATCTGCTTGCCATCCTTCAGGACGATGGCATCTTTCCCGACCAGGTCGATCCGGCTGACATGGCTGTCGAGGTTGACCCGCACCAGCGGCCAGTTCAGCCGCGCGGCGACCTGTTCGATGTGCGTCGATTTGCCGGTGCCGTGATAGCCCTGCACCATGACACGGCGATTGTGCTGAAACCCCGCGAGAATGGCCAGCGTGGTCGACGGATCGAAGCGATAGGCCTCGTCAATGTCCGGCACATAGCTGCAGCGCGTGGCATAGCCCTGCACCACCATGTCGGTGTCCACACCGAACACGTCGCGGACGGACACATCCATCCTGTCTTTGAGAGACTGCAACTCGTCAGCGTCATTCATCACGGTCATGAAGGCGTCTTTCTGTTTCGTCCTGGGTCGCTGTAACGGGGATCAGCGCCTGTTCTAGCATCTTTGTGCGCCGCGCCAACGCCTCACCCACAACAAGTGGACTTTTCTGCACGATTGCAAAGGCACAAGCCGCATCTGGCGCTGATTTTCAGCCGCTATGTGTGAGAGTCACTGCGATTGGCAAAAGTCTGGCAAGATCACGCTATACCCCGCTAGACTCGGCTAAACTCGCTGGACTTTTTGCGTCACCCCTTTGTCAGCCCGGCCGCTTTCAGCATTTTCCAGGCCCTGATGACCCGCGACAGCTTGTGCTCCATGGCCCGGTCGCCGCCATTGGAGTCTGGATGGAAACGGCGGACGTACTCGGCGTAGCGGGCGCGGATTTCCGCCGTCGTGGCATTTTCCGGCAGGTCGAGTTCGGCCAGTGCACGCTTTTGCAGGCTGGAGCGCGCGCGCCGCGTCGCATCTGCCGCTGCCGCCTCGGCATTGCCCTCGAAATCGAAGAAGTCCTTGCCGCGCCAGCGTTTGGGGTCATGGGCGCTGGCCGCCTTGGTGCCGCCCATCGGGCCGTGACCAAAGCGCCAAGTGCGTTTGTGGCCATAGGCCGCACCCGCCATGAAGGTTTCGATGTCGGCGTCGCTCCAGCCACGGAAAAAGTCGAAATTGCGGTTGTATTCGCTGGCATGCGCGGCGCAGAACCAGAACTTGCCCGGCTGCCCGTCATTTCGCGGCGCAGGGTGCTCCCCGGCCAGATCGCAGCCCGGATGCTCGCAGGAGCCCGTCGTTTTTGCGCGCGCGCGGCTGGCCTCCTCGGCGGGGGGCTTGATCCGGATGTCCCGGAACTTGACGCGATATGAAAAAGCAGAAGACATGATATCCAATGATGATGCGAGCCGGGATGAGAGACAAGAATTGACAAACAGGCAGGAACGTATCCGCGAAATTCTGAAGACAAGGTTCGCGCCGGTCGAACTTGATATCCGCGATGACAGTGGACGTCACGCAGGACATTCCGGCGCCCAGCCGGAAGGTGAAACACATTACATCCTGACCATCCGCGCCGATGCGTTCACAGGCCGCTCGCGTGTCGAAATGCACCGAGCGATAAATAACGCCCTCGCCGGGGAATTCGAGACCGGATTGCACGCCCTCGTCATAAAAGCGTCCGGCCCGCTTGTCGGCGGCGCGCAGGACCAATGACCCCGCCATCCGGTCCGCTGCCTGACCCGTCCACCCTGCCGACCGATGGCCGCTTCGACGAGGCCGGCGCACACTGGCTGCCCGTGCGGGTCTATTACGAGGACACAGACTTCACCGGCATGGTCTACCACGCCAATTATCTGCGGTATTTCGAGCGCGGACGCTCGGCCCATCTGCGCACGGCCGGTATCACGCACGCCGACCTGCTG
>JBGSUF010000301.1:0-3765 GCA_041736285.1 Hyphomonadaceae bacterium
GTCGCGCGCCGGGTGACGGTGCGAAAGCCCGTCGTCTTGAGCTTCAGCACGATGACGCGGCCGTCGACGCCTGCGGCCTTGGCGCGGTCGGCCGTCCTGACGCAGACGCCCCAGAGCCGGTCGGTGAGTTCTGCGGGCGAAGACACATCGTCCTCGAATGTGGTTTCGGCAGAAACGCTCTTGCGTTCGCGCGACGGGTCGACGGGGCGGTCATCCTCTCCGATGGCGCGGCGAGCCAGGAAGAGGCCGGTGTCGCCATAGCGGCGCTGCAGGACGGTGGGGCCTGCGACCTGAAGGTCTGCGATCAGGCAATAGCCGTCCCGGTGCAGCCGACCGGCGAGGGCGGCGCCGACACCGTGCAGCGTCTCGACAGGGCGGGGGGCGAGCAGGTCCGGGGCGTCTGCGGGATGGATGACGGCGAAGCCGCGCGGCTTGTCCATCTCGCTGGCCATCTTTGCGAGGCATTTGTTTGATGACAGGCCGACGGAAACGGTGATTCGCATGTCGCGCTCGATCGCGGCCTGAAGGCGCGACAGGAGGACGACGGGCGGCGCGCCGTGCAGGCGTGCGGTGCCGGTGAGATCGAGATAGGCCTCGTCGATGGAAACCGGTTCGACAAGCGGGGTGAGTTCGAGCATGCGCGCGCGAATTTCGCGACCGGCGGCGGCATATTTCTCGAAGTCGGGGCGGATCACGACCGCGTCAGGACAGGCGGCCAAAGCCTTGAACATCGGCATGGCGGAGTGCACGCCATAGAGCCGCGCCGTGTAGCAGGCGGTGGCGACAACGCCTCTTGCGCCGCCGCCGACGATGACCGGGCGGCCGGAAATCTCCGGCCGGTCGCGTTTTTCTATGGCGGCGAAGAAAGCATCGCAGTCGATATGGGCGAAAGCGAGATCGGCGAGACCGGGGGCCGTGACCAGCCGGCAACCGCAGCAATTGCTGCACCTGCCGGAAGCCTCTACGGTGACTGACTGGCAATCCCGACATAAGGTCTGTCGGGGCGGCGCAGCAATGGTCACGCGATTGCCTCCATTTCGGCTTGTCGAGTGTAAAAGCTACTTAACGAAGTGCAGGGTATGCAGGCAAGATGATGGTTCAGCAATGGCGTTTGATTCGACCGGGACGATTGCGACATGAATAACACCGGCCGCAAGAGGGTTCTGGTGGTTGAGGACAACGAGCTGAACATGAAGCTCTTCCGCGACTTGCTGGACGCGTTTGGATACGACACCTACGAGTGTCGGGACGGGCGTCGTGCGATCGACATCGCCCGCGAGACTCTGCCTGATCTGATCATCATGGACATTCATTTGCCGGAAGTGAGCGGGCTCGATCTGACATTATGGATCAAGGACGATACCGCGCTCGCGCATATTCCCGTGCTGGCGGTGACGGCGTTTGCCATGCGCTCTGATGAGGAGAAGGTCCGCCAGGCCGGGTGCGATGGCTACCTTTCGAAGCCGATTCAGATCTTGTCATTCATCCGTGCAGTGAATGACCTCGTCGAGAAGCACGCCGCATGACGGCCCGCGTGCTCGTGGTCGATGATGTGGAGGCCAACCGGAAACTTCTCCAGGCCAAACTCAACCATGAGTATTTCGAAGTCGTGCTGGCGCGCGACGGTCATGAAGCACTGGCGCTGGTCAAGGAGCACGAGATCGACATCGTGCTGCTGGACGTGATGATGCCGGGCATTGATGGCTATGAGGTCTGCCGCCGGATGAAGGCAGACCCGCACACCTCGCACACGCCGGTCGTGATGGTGACGGCGCTCGGTGACCGGGAGCACCGCGTTCGCGGGCTTCAGGCCGGGGCCGAGGACTTCGTGACCAAGCCGATCAATGATTTCGCGCTGCTGTCGCGGATGCGGGCGCTGATGCGCTACAACCGCGTCGTGGCGGAACTGCGCCAGCGGGAGGCGGGCGGCAAGCACGCGGCACTGTTCGACCTGGTGCGTCACGATGACCTTGAGCGGCCAGCGCGGGTGTTCATTGTCGATGATTCGCCGCGCCGGGCAGCGGCGCTGCGTGATGCGCTGGTCCCCCACCATATCGCCGTGACGATGCAGGAAGCACCGGAACTGGCCGTGCGCGACCAGGCCAGGATGGAAGTGATTCTCGTTTCCATGGCGGCGTCGACATTCGACCCGCTCCGGCTCTGCGCGACATTCCTGAACGGGGAGAGCACGCGCGGATGTTCGATCATCGCGGTTGCTGATCCGGGTGACGAGCGGGCGGCGGTGCGCGCGCTCGACCTCGGCGCATCGGACGTGATCGCGGCGCCGGTGGACCCGGAAGAACTGATGGCACGCGTGCGCACACAGGCCCGCCGGGTGCGCTATCTCGACATTCTGCGCCGCCGCGTCGACCTCGGGCTTGAGATGGCTGTCATCGACCAGCTGACGGGGCTCAAGAACCGGCGCTACATGACCGGGCAGCTGACGCAATGGGTCAAACGGGCCGAGCATGGCGGCGATCCGGTGTCGCTGATCATCATGGACCTCGACCATTTCAAGCGCGTCAATGACTGCTTCGGGCATCAGGCGGGCGATGAAGTGCTGAAGGAGCTGGCCGAACGGCTGGAGTTCAACACACGGCCCTCCGACATCGCCTGCCGGTATGGCGGCGAGGAATTCGTGGTCATCATGCCGGAAACGTCGGGCGACATGGCCTGCACGGTGGCCGAGCGGATCAGGTCGGCGATTGCGGCTCAGCCCTTCCAGCTGCCGCATGGCGAGCGGATACAGGTGACGTGCTCGATCGGCGTTGCGACTTGCGATGGCGGGGAGACCCCGGCGGAACTCATCGAGCGAGCCGACCGCGCGCTGTATGCCGCCAAGTCCGCCGGGCGCAATCAGGTGATCTCGCGAGCCGCGTAAGGGGGTGCGGGTGGCAGTCCTGCGCCTGAGCGGGCCGTGCAGCTGGCAGCCGGAACGCGAAAAGCCCGGCCTTGGAGCCGGGCTTCTGCTGTCAGTCCTTGGTCAGAAAAGGCTTACTTGATCTTGCCTTCCTTGAACTCGACGTGCTTGCGCACGACCGGGTCGTATTTCATCTGAACCATCTTCTCGGTGGTGTTGCGGGGATTTTTCTTGGTCACGTAAAAGAAGCCCGTCCCCGCGGTCGAGTTGAGGCGAATCTTGATGGTGGCGGGTTTGGCCATGGTTCTTGTCGCTTTGTGATGCGTTGAAACGGTAAGCCGGGCATAAAGACGACGCGCGGGGCAAAAGTCAAGCGGTGTCGGATCGGCGGTTCAGGGGCGACGTTACAGCCGCACCATGCTGTGGCCGCCGCGCAGCCATTTCAGCACGGGCGGGCGCGGATTGGGGCGGTCGGGGTCAAGATGTTCGGCGATCTCGCGAATCATGAATTTGGTGATTCCCGGCAGGTCCAGCGTATGCGCCTCCTCCAGCGTGACCCAGCGCAGGTCCGACAATTCTGCACCATCGAGCGGCGGGCGATCATCAATCAGCGCCTCGTCCGCCTCTGCCATGAAGAAGCGGGCATCAAAGCGCTTGCTGCGATAGGGCGGGGTGATGGCGCGGCCGACAAAGCTCAGCGACTGCAGGCAGGGAAGAGCGCCGGCGGCGACGAACCCGTCCCAGCCCTGGGGGACGCGGGCCGGAGGGTCACCGGGCTTGCCGACGATAAGGCCGGTCTCCTCGAAGGTCTCGCGGATGGCCGTGAGGGGGAAGGCGCGCAACGCTCGCCGCGTCTCATGGGCCAGCGGCGGGAGCATGTCGGCGCGCGGCTGGGTGCAGGAGGG
>JBGSUF010000330.1:0-7390 GCA_041736285.1 Hyphomonadaceae bacterium
CCATACCTGCCCCCGCCCTCAGACGCGCCCCTGACCACGCCGCCGCAGCCTCCCCAAAGCGCCCCTCTGCCATTCCAGCCTACCTCCCCGGTGCCCCCCGCCGAGATGCCCCCGGCAGCCGCGCAAACGCCCCCCATGACCCAAGCCGCCTATGCCCCGCCCGTTCCCGCGCCGCCACTGTTCACCCCCGGCGGGGCGTGGATGGTGCAACTGATCGCTGTCACAGACGAGACGGTGCTCTGCGAATACTGGGCAACGTTGAAGGCTGAGGCGCCGACCCTGTTCGAATCGGCTGAAAAGACGGTCAGCCGGACCATTCTCGATGATGGCCGCATCCTCTTCACCCTGCGCGCCGGACCGTTTGCCGAGCGGGCACAGGCATCCCGCTTCTGCGCCGAACTCGCCAGCCTCGGACGTGACTGCTTCCCCCAGCCGCGCTGAGATCGGGGGCAATCGGAGACTTCACACCCGCTTCGCATCCCGCTAACCCTTGCGGATGGCCAAGACAGCGCTCTCACAATTCACCTGCCAGTCCTGCGGCGCGATCCACCCCAAATGGTCCGGGCGATGCGAAGCATGCGGTGAGTGGAACACGCTCGTCGAGGAAGCGGCCGCATCCTCCGCCCCCGGCGGACTTGGCAAGCCCAAGGCAGCTGCGCGCAGCCGTGCAAAGACCGAATTTGTCCGCCTTGACGCCGAGACGGAGGCTCCGCCGCGCCACACCATCGGCGTCGAGGAACTCGACCGCGTCTTCGGCGGCGGCCTCGTTCCGTCGTCGGCAACGCTGATCGGCGGCGACCCCGGCATCGGCAAATCAACATTGCTGCTGCAGGTCGCCGCCCGGCTGGCACGCAACGGGCTGTCGGTCGTCTATGTCTCCGGTGAGGAAGCCGCCACCCAGATTCAGGAGCGCGCGCGCCGCCTGAAGGTCGCCGGCAGCCCGGTGGAACTCGCCACCGAGACCGATCTGCGCCAGATTCTCGCCGCCCTGCGCGCCGCAAAGCCCGACTTCGTGGTGATTGACAGCATCCAGACGCTCTGGTCCGACAGCATCGAGGCCGCCCCCGGTTCGGTCAGCCAGGTCCGCGCCTGCGCGCAGGAACTGGTGCGCTTTGCAAAGACTTCGGCCTGCGCCCTCGTTCTGGTCGGCCACGTCACCAAGGAGGGCATGATCGCCGGCCCCCGCGTCGTCGAGCACATGGTCGACACCGTCTTCTATTTCGAGGGCGAACGCGGTCACCAGTTTCGCATCCTGCGGGCGGTCAAGAACCGCTTCGGCCCGACCGACGAGATCGGCATTTTCGAGATGCACCCCTACGGCCTCGCCCCCGCGCGTGAGCCATCGGCCATGTTCCTCACCGGAGAAGGGGAGGCGGCATCCGGCAGCGCCGTTTTCGCCGCGATGGAGGGATCGCGCCCGGTCCTCGCCGAAGTTCAGGCCCTCGCCGGCTCCAACGCGCACGGCACGCCGCGCCGTTCCGTCGTCGGCTGGGACACAGGCCGCCTCGCAATGTTGCTGGCCGTGTTCGAGGCGCGTTGCGGGGTGAATTTCGCCGGCCGGGACATCTATCTCAACGTCGCGGGCGGATACCGCATCACCGAGCCGGCGGGCGACCTCGCCGCCGCTGCCGCGCTTGCGTCCACAATGTCCGGAAACCCCGCACCGGACCGCTCCATCTGGCTTGGAGAAGTCGCCCTGTCTGGTGCAATTCGTCCGGTTGCCCGCCTCGAAGCCCGCCTGAAGGAAGCGGCCCGCCTCGGTTTTCGCGAGGCTTATGTTCCCGAAGGCAGTCCAACGGCAATTGACGGGTTGACCGTAACACCGATCCAACGCCTTTCTGATCTTGCACGCCTGTTTTCCTTGGAAGTCGCCTGATGACTGACACGCTCGCCGGACCCTTGACCGCCTTCGACGCGATCGCGCTGACGCTCATCATCGTTTCGGCGTTGATGGCTCTCGCGCGCGGCTTCCTGCGTGAGCTGGCCACGCTGGTCGCTTTCGTCGCTGCTGCCGCTGCGGCCTATGTCGCCAATCTCTTCCTGCGGCCATATCTTGCCGCGATCATTCCAGACAGCCTGCCGTCCTGGACGCCGGATGCCATTCTCATCCTCGGGACATTCATCCTCGTTTACGTCACGCTGGCATGGATTGGCGGGAATATTTCCAAGCACATCCAAGGCGCTGACGGTGTTGGCGTCATCAACCGCCTGGCGGGCCTGATCTTCGGCACGGCGCGCGGCATTGTGGTGATGGTCGGTTGCGTCCTGATCATCAGCCTCGCTCTTCCGCAAGAGAGACTGCCGCGATGGATTGCCGAAGCCGCGCTTTACCCCTATTTCGCTGACTGGGCGCAGAACGTGCGTGATTATGCGCCGCGACTCGCCGATACTGCGGCAGGTCTTGTTCCGGATACACCGGTCGGGACGCAGGACGATATCGGTGAGCCCTAAAGCGACAGCAGACGGGATCGGACATGGTCAAGAGAATGAAGATCGACAAACCCCGCGAGGAATGCGGGGTTTTCGGCATATTCGGGCATCCCGACGCCGCCGTGCTGACCACGCTCGGCCTGCATGCACTCCAGCATCGCGGTCAGGAGGCGTGCGGCATCGTCACCTATGACGGCAGCCACTTCCATTCCGAACGCCATCTCGGGCTGGTCGGCGACAGCTTCACCGGCGAAGACCTCCCCGACCGGTTGCCGGGCCACGCTGCCATCGGTCATAACCGCTACTCCACGCAAGGCCGACCCGCCCTGCGCAACATCCAGCCGATCTTCGCAGATCTTGATGACGGCGGCGTCGCCATCGCCCACAATGGCAACATCACCAATGCCCGCCGCATCCGGCGCGAACTGTCAAAGTCCGGCTCGCTCTTCCAGTCCACCATGGACAGCGAAGTCATCATCCAGCTCCTCGCCCGCTCCCCGCGGACCCGCTCCACAGACCGTCTTGCCGATGCGCTGATGCAGATCGAGGGCGGATACGCCGTCGTTGGCATCACCCGCACCAAGCTGATCGGCGCCCGTGATCCCATCGGCCTGCGTCCTCTCATCCTCGGCAGGCTCGACAACGCCCACGTCCTCGCATCGGAGACCTGCGCGCTGGACATTATCGGCGCCGAATTCGTGCGTGAGCTGGCCAATGGCGAGGTTGTCGAGATCACCGATGAGGGGGTGAAGTCCTTCTCCCCCTTCCCCGCCCGTCCGGCTGCACCCTGCATCTTCGAGTTCGTCTATTTCGCCCGCCCCGACAGCGTGGTTCAGGGCCGCAGCGTCTATGACGTCCGCTACCGTATGGGACAGCGCCTCGCCATCGAGCATCCGGCCGATGCCGATGTCATCATCCCCGTGCCCGACAGCGGCGTGCCCGCCGCGCTTGGCTATTCGGAAACCTCCGGCCTGCCCTTCCAGCTCGGCATCATCCGCAACCATTATGTCGGGCGCACCTTCATCGAGCCGACGCAGAAGCTGCGCGTTTCCTCCATCTCCAAGAAGCATTCGCCCAACCGCAACCAGATTGCCGGTAAACGCGTGGTCCTGATCGACGACAGCATTGTGCGCGGCAACACCTCCCGCAAGATCGTCCAGATGGTGCGCGATGCCGGCGCCGCAGAGATCCATTTCCGCTCCGCCAGCCCGCCGATCACCCATCCAGACTTCTACGGCATCGACATGCCGGACGCCGCCGATCTCATCGCCTCGAAGATGAGCGTCGAGGAAATGCGCAAGGATCTCAAGGTCGACAGCCTCGGCTTCCTCTCCATTGACGGCCTTTACGACGCAATCGACCTCGGACCGCGCAATCCCGACAGCCCGCAATTCGCCGACCACTGTTTCACCGGGCATTATCCCTCGCGGCTCGTTGACCGCGACGAGGACAGCGCCCAGAAGGAAAAGCAGCTGACCCTCCTTTTCGAGACCTGATCTTCCGGTCCGATCACCACACTGGACGCGACACCATGACCGACCAACGCCTGATCCTCGTCACCGGCGCTTCCGCTGGCATTGGCCGCGCGGCGGCTGTCCGGCTCGCCAGCGAGGGCAATCACGTCCTTTGTCTTGCCCGCTCCCGCAAGGCGCTCGAAGCGCTCGATGACGACATCACCGCGCGCGGCGGCAAATGCACGCTCATCCCGCTCGACCTGAAGGACGGCGCCGCGATCGACCAGCTCGCCGGTGCGCTGCTGGAGCGCTATGGCCGTCTTGACGGCCTTGTCGGCAATGCCGGCGTCCTTGGCACCATCGGCCCGCTTCAGACCGTGACGCCGCAGAGCTTCGAGGACACGATGGCGGTCAACGTCACCGCGAACTGGCGTCTGATCCGCGCGCTCCATCCCCTGCTGCGGCAGTCACAAGCCCCCCGGGCGGTCTTCGTGACCTCGGGTGTGGTGCCAAGCCCGCGCGCCTTCTGGGGACCGTATCAGGCGTCAAAGGCCGCGCTCGAACATCTTGTCCACGCCTGGGCTGACGAGAATGAGCGCATGCCGCTGCGCATCAACCTGTTCGATCCCGGCCCGACCCGCACAAAGATGCGCTTTGACGCCATGCCGGGCGAAGACCAGGACACACTCCCCAGTCCCGATGAGGTCGCGATGGCCCTGTGCCCGCTCGTTTCGGCGGCCGAGACACGCCATAATGCCCGCGTGCGCTTCCGCGCCGGCTGAGCCTCCCCGCCGGAGATCAGAACGCCCGGTTGCACAACGCTTAATCGCAGGAACCCTAGCGCCGCCGCGTCGCCTTGTGCGCGAAGGGGTTCTTGCCCTGGCGCACATGCAGCCGGATCGGCACGCCCTTCAGATCAAAAGCTTCGCGCACACCGTTTATCAGGTAGCGCTTGTAGCCTTCCGGCATGTCATCGCCGCGCGAGGCCATCAGCACAAAGGTCGGCGGCCGCGCCTTCATCTGCGCCATGTAGCGCGGCTTGATCCGGAAGCCGCCCTTGATCGCGGGCGGCGGGTGACGCTCGACCACGGCGCGCAGCCAGCGGTTGAGATCGCCGGTCTTCACCTTCGCGTTCCAGTCGTCATAGGTCTTCACGACCGCGGGCATCAGCTTTTCGACGCGCCGCCCCGTCAGGCCTGACAACAAGATCAGCGGTGCGCCTGCAGCCTGTGGCAGGCCATTGTTCAGGATCTGGCGCAATTCCTTGGCCCGCTCGTCGGGATTGGCGACCGCGTCCCATTTGGAGATCACAAACACCAGCCCGCGCCCCTCGCGCAGCGCAAGGTCGGCAATCTGCATGTCCTGCTTCTCGAAAGCGTCGTCGGCGTCCATCACGAGCGCGATGATATCGGCGTATTTCAGCGACCGTATCGTCTCGCCCGTCGACATGCGCTCCAGCTTCTCGTGAACCCGCGCCTTGCGCCGCAAGCCCGCTGTATCGACCAAACGGACGCGCCGTCCATCATATTCCCAGTCTATGGAGATGGAATCCCGCGTGATTCCCGCTTCCGGCCCGGTCAGCAGGCGCTCGGACTGCAGCAGCTGGTTGATGAGCGTCGACTTGCCGGCATTCGGCCGCCCGACGACGGCCAGCTTGATCGGTCGCGAATCCCGCACAGGTTCCGGCGCCGCGTCAAAGGCGTCCACACCGGCGGCGGCGAGCTGGCGCGCCAGTTCCTCATCGGTCAGGTTCGGGTCATCGACGTCGATGCCCTCGAGCCGTTCCAGTATCTCCGCTTCCATGCGGTCGTCGCTGTCGAGGCCGCTATCGCCCTCCGCGAGCGCTTCGGCGAAGTCCACCTCTCCGACCGCGTTCCGTATCGCCGCAAAAAGCTCCGCCAGACCCTCGCCATGCTCTGCCGACATGCCAACCGGCTCGCCAAGCCCCAGCGAGAACGCCTCCAGCACGCCCGATTCGCCCGCCTTGCCCTCGGCCTTGTTGACCCCCAGCACGATGGGCTTGCCGGACCGGCGCAGCACTTCTGCAAACACCTGGTCGAGTGGTGTGACGCCCGCGCGCGCGTCGATCAGGAAAAGCGCGATGTCGCATTCGTAGATCGCCGCCTCGGTCTGCGCGCGCATCCTCGCCTCAAGGCTGCCCGACTGGGCTTCTTCGAAACCGGCCGTGTCGATGAGTTCGAGCGCAAGCCCCGCAAGGTCTCCAGGCGCAGTCTTCCGGTCGCGCGTGACGCCCGGCTGGTCATCGACCAGCGCGAGGCGCTTGCCTGCCAGTCGATTGAAAAGCGTGGACTTCCCAACATTGGGCCGCCCCACGATGGCGATGCGAAGCGGCATGGATTGATCCTATTCGATCGCGATCAGGCGACCATTATCGGTCAGAACAAACAATTTGCCCTGCGCCGCAATCGGCTCGATGAAGACTTCATGCTTCAGATCGACACGGGCCATTTCGTCACCCGTCTGCGGCGACAGGGCCACCAGTTCGCCCTCCGACGAGATCACGATCAGCCGCCCGGACGCGATGATCGGGCCATTGTAGCTGATCCGGCCCCGGCGCTTGCTCATGTTCGAAAAGGCTTCAAGCTCGTGGACCCACGCCACCTGACCCGTCTGGGCCAGCACGCACACAACCTGGCCGTCAACGCCGACGACATAGAGATAGTCGCCCGAGATCGCCGGCGCGTTGATCGACCCCACCGGCAATGCCCATACGCGGTTGCCCGAACGTCCGTCGATTGCCGCCAGAACGCCCGACTGGCTCGCCGCAAAGACGAGGCCGTTGGACAGGACAGGGCGGGACGCGATGTCATTGATCGCCGAGATCGGCGTGAACCGCCCGGCCCGGGTCAGCGCATCCTGCCACAGGCGTCGCCCGTTGGAGGCGAGATAGGTGATCACCTCGCCGGAGGAATACGGCACCACGACAATGTCCTCGACCGCTGCCGGGCTCGGCGAGCCAAGCACGCGCGCGCTTTCGGAAATCGCCTGGTCGCTCCACTCGATGCCGCCGGTCAGCGCGTTCAGCGCATAGACTTCATTGCTGTTGGACACCACAAAGAGCCGCCCTTCGCGCAGGGTCGGCGAACCGACGATCGGCGTCGGAAAGTCACGTCTCCAGACCTCGTTGCCATTGCCCGCATCAAGCGCGGCGACGAAGCCGAAGCCGCTGGCGACATAGATCACCCCATTGTCATAGGCGATGCCCCCACCATTGACCGTGCGGTCGCGGCGCGAGCCTGATTCCAGTTCCTTGCGCCACAGCGCCCGCCCGCTGCCAATGTCGAAGGCGCGCACGGTCTGCCGGCTGTCGATGATGAAGATCGCCGACTCGCTGGTGACCGGGGCGGCCGTCAGGGCGGCGTCGCGGCTGGTTCCCGCTCCGGCATCAATGCTCCATGCGACCTTCAGCTGGTCGCCCGCCAGCACGTGGCCCGGCACCTTCTGTTCACCACCGCCCGACTGCGGCCATGACGACACGACACGCG
>JBGSUF010000333.1:0-5377 GCA_041736285.1 Hyphomonadaceae bacterium
CGGTGAAGATGATGACGTTGCGCGCGCGCTGCATCAGTGGCAGGGCAGCCAGCGCCGCCCGCGCCCCCGGTACACTGCCATCCCAGGCCAGCAGCATCGTCTCCGGCATCCGCGTCAGGCCCGACGCCGGAACGGCAAGGACGGGCCGGGCCGAATCCATCAGCAGGCTCTCAAACAGCGCACCTTCCATCCGCATGCCTGAAACCGCCGGCAGCGTGGTGACGCAGATGTCGGCGATCCGCGCCGCCCGGCCGAAATCATCGGGCAGCACGCCGCAGCATTCGCTCCACGATGCGCTGGTTCCCGGATCGCCGGAGATTGCGCCCTCGGGCAGGATGTCAACCTGCGCCTCATCGCACACCGCCGTGAAGCGTTCACGAAGCGCGCGAGCAAAGGCGGTGGCGGCCTCCTCCTTGCGCTCGGCCACGACCATCGGCAGGTCCGCCGCGATCGGATAGAAGTCGACGGGCGGATAATATTCGCGGCTGGCGCGCATATGGCTGGCGATGACATGGCCGCCAAAAGCCTCCCCCAGCGCGATGGCCGAACGCAGAATGGTCCGGGTCGTCTCCTCGAACATGACCGGGGCAAAGATTGTCTTGTATCCCATGATCTGGCCTTTCCGGATGGCGGGGCGTTTCCAACCCTGCCGTCCGTTCGGCCTCGCCGCCTTGATGCACGTCAAAATGCGGCGTCATGTCTGCATGTGCGCGGGCCGGACGGTCACCGTGTCTGGTTGAACAGCTCCCGGCCGATCAGCATACGGCGGATCTCGCTGGTGCCCGCGCCGATCTCGTAGAGCTTGGCATCGCGCAGGATCCGGCCTGTCGGGTAGTCGTTGATATAGCCATTTCCGCCGAGCAGCTGGATGGCGTCCAGCGCCACCTGCGTCGCCTTTTCGGCGGCGTAGAGGATACAGCCGGCCGCGTCCTGGCGGGTCGTCTCGCCCCGGTCGCACGCCGCCGCCACCGCATAGACATAGGCGCGGCAGGCGTTGAGGTTGGTGTACATGTCGGCGACCTTTCCCTGCACGAGCTGGAACTCGCCGATCGCCTGCCCGAACTGCTTGCGCTCGTGAATATAGGGCAGCACCGCGTCCATCGCCGCCTGCATCAGCCCGACAGAGCCAGCCGCGAGCACGGTGCGCTCGTAGTCCAGCCCGCTCATCAGCACACGGACACCATCATTCAGCCCGCCAAGGATATTCTCCTCCGGCACTTCGCAGTCCTCGAACACAAGCTCACCGGTCTCCGATCCGCGCATGCCGAGCTTGTCGAGCTTCTGGGCCACGGAAAAGCCGGCAAATCCCTTCTCGATCAGGAAGGCGGTGATGCCGCGCGATCCGCGCTCCGGCTCGGTCTTGGCATAGACGACCAGCGTCTCGGCCGAGGGACCATTGGTGATCCACATTTTCGAGCCGTTCAGCACGAACCGGTCACCCTTTCGGTCCGCGCGCAGCTTCATCGACACCACGTCGGACCCGGCCCCCGGCTCCGACATCGCCAGCGCGCCCAGATGCTCACCCGAGATCAGCTTTGGCAGATAGCGCGCCTTCTGGTCGGCATTGCCGTTCAGGTTGATCTGATTGACGCAGAGATTGCTGTGCGCGCCATAGGACAGGCCGACCGAGCCGGACCCGCGCGAGATTTCCTCCATCACCACCGCATGCGCCAGATAGCCGAGCCCTGTGCCGCCATATTCCTCGCTGGCCGTGATGCCGAGCAGGCCAAGCTCGCCCAGTTGTGGCCACAGATCGCGCGGGAACTCGTCGGTGCGGTCGATTTCTGCGGCACGCGGCGCCAGCTTCTCGGCCACCCAGCGGGCCACCATGTCGCGCATTTCCTCGATGAGGGGGTCGAGGCCAAACCGCATCATGGCACCGGAATTCGAGAGCATGTGATTCATCTCCTGGTTGATTTTCGCGCAACGTTAAACCATGGTCACGCTCAGCAACAATAATTTCATACCCGTCTACACAACTCGTGGCGGCGTGCCTATGGCTGCCGTTGCGTTGCCCGTTCGTTGGCGCGCCCGCCCTCCCCTCACGACCTTGAAGAGAACCGCCCATGCCCGCCATCAGATCGCGCATCGACACCGCTTCGGAGAGTTTCAAGGCAAATGACGCGGCCATGCGCGCGCTCGTAGCGGAAGTTGAGGCCCGCGCGGCCGAGGTCAAGGATGGCGGTGGCCCGCGCTACCGTGCCCGCCACACCGAGGCCGGCAAGCTGCTCGCCCGCGACCGCATCAACCTGTTGCTCGATCCCGGCTCGCCCTTCCTTGAGGTCGGCCAGTTCGCCGCCTTCGGCATGTATGGCGGGGACGTTCCGGGCGCCGGCATCGTTACCGGCATTGGCCGTATCGAGGGCAGCGAGTGCATGATCGTCGCCAATGACCCGACGGTGAAGGGCGGCTCATATCATCCGCTCACCGTCAAGAAACACCTGCGCGCGCAGGAGATTGCCGAGCAGAACCACCTGCCCTGCATCTATCTCGTCGAGAGCGGCGGCGCCTTCCTGCCGATGCAGGACGAGGTGTTTCCCGACCGGGACCATTTCGGCCGCATCTTCTTCAACCAGGCGAATATGAGCGCGAAGGGCATTCCCCAGATCGCCGTCGTGCATGGCTCCTGCACGGCGGGCGGCGCCTATCAGCCGGCAATGTCGGACGAAGCGATCATCGTCAGGGATCAGGGCACGATCTTCCTCGCCGGCCCGCCGCTGGTGCGCGCGGCCACGGGCGAGATCATCACTGCCGAGGAGCTTGGCGGCGGCGATGTCCACGCCCGCATTTCCGGCGTCGCCGACCATCTTGCCGAGGATGACGAGCACGCCATCGCGCTTGCACGGGCCTGCGTCTCGCGGCTGAACCGGGTCAAGCCTGTCCCCTACGCCATGGCCGCCCCCGCCGCCCCGCTCTATCCGGCCGGGGAGATTTACGGGGTTGTCGAGACCGACACCCGCAAGGGCTATGACGCGCGCGAGATCATCGCCCGCATCGTCGACGGCTCGGAGTTTGACGAGTTCAAGCCGCTCTATGGCGAAACCCTCGTCACCGGCTTTGCGCGCATTCACGGTTGCCCGGTCGGCATCCTCGCCAACAATGGCGTGCTGTTTTCCGAGAGCGCGCTGAAGGGTGCGCACTTCATCGAGCTTTGCTGCCAGCGCAATATTCCGCTCGTCTTCCTGCAGAACATCACCGGTTTCATGGTCGGACGGCAGGCCGAGCATGGCGGCATCGCCAAGCACGGGGCCAAGCTCGTCACCGCCGTATCGACCACAAAGGTTCCAAAATTCACCATCGTCGTCGGCGGCTCCTACGGCGCGGGCAATTACGGCATGTGCGGGCGCGCCTTTGCCCCGCGCTTCATGTTCATGTGGCCGAACGCGCGCATTTCCGTGATGGGCGGTGAGCAGGCCGCCGGCGTCCTGACCGACATCCGGAAGGCTGGCGCCGCCCGCCGCGGGGAGGACTGGGACGAGGCGAAGGAAGCCGCCTACAAAGGCGAAATCCGCGCCCTCTACGACACGCAGGGCAGTCCCTTTTACTCGTCCGCGCGGCTCTGGGATGACGGCATCATCGACCCGGCCCGCACCCGCGACGTGCTCGCCCTGTGCCTGTCGGCCAGCATGAACGCCCCCGTCGAGCCGACCCGCTTCGGCCTGTTCCGGATGTGATGAGAGGCGATGAGATGAAAACGAACGGCATGTTCTCGAAAATCCTGATCGCCAATCGCGGCGAGATCGCCTGCCGCATTGCGCGCACGGCCCGCGCCATGGGCATTTCCACCGTCGCCGTCTATTCCGACGCCGACCGCGACGCCCTGCACGTCTCCGCCGCTGACGAGGCTGTCCATATCGGGCCGCCCCCGCCGGGCCAGTCTTATCTCGACATCGACCGGGTGATTGCCGCCGCGCAGGCGACCGGCGCGCAGGCCGTTCATCCCGGCTATGGCTTCCTGTCGGAAAACGCAGCCTTCGCGCAGGCGCTCGCGAAGGCTGAAATCACCTTCATCGGTCCAAACCTTGAGGCGATCCGCGTTATGGGATCGAAATCCCTGTCGAAGGATCTCATGGCAAAGTCTGGCGTGCCGCTCTCGCCCGGCTATCAGGGGGAGGACCAGTCACCGGCGATCTTCCGCGCCGAAGCGAGCCGGATCGGCTATCCGGTGCTGCTGAAGGCATCGGCCGGCGGCGGCGGCAAGGGCATGCGCCTCGTCACCCAGGAGAGCGACCTTGAGGCCGCCCTCGAATCGGCCCGCCGCGAAGCCCGCTCCGCCTTTGGCGATGACCGTTTCCTGATCGAGAAGTTCATCACCTCTCCCCGCCATGTCGAGGTGCAGATCTTCGGCGACACCCATGGCAACATTGTCCACCTGTTCGAGCGTGACTGCACGGTGCAGCGTCGCCACCAGAAGGTCATCGAGGAGGCCCCCGCGCCTCACCTTCCCGCAAGCGTCCGCGAACGCCTCCACGCCGCCGCGATCGAGGCCGCCCGCGCGGTCTCCTATGTCGGCGCCGGAACGGTGGAATTTCTCTATGATGGCAAGGACGGCGTCTATTTCATGGAGATGAACACTCGTCTCCAGGTTGAGCATCCCGTCACCGAGATGGTCACCGGCCAGGACCTTGTCGAATGGCAATTGCGCGTCGCCGCAGGTGAGCCCCTGCCGCTGTCGCAGGACGAGATCACCTGCGAGGGTCACGCCTTCGAAGCCCGCCTCTATGCCGAAAACCCGGCGACCGGCTTCCTCCCCTCCACCGGCCGCATCACCACCTTCGGCGTTCCCGCCGGGCTTGACGGCGTCCGCCTCGACCTCGGCGTTGAGGAAGGCGGCGAAGTCACCAGCCATTACGACCCGATGATCGGCAAGTTGATCACCGTTGGACGGGACCGCGCCGAGGCTCTCGCCCGCCTGCGCGCCCTCCTCGCCGGAACGCGCATCGCCGGGCTGGACACCAACGCCGCCTTCCTTCACGCCATCGCCGCCCATCCGGCTTTCGCCGCAGGCGGCTACGACACTGGCTTCATCGCCGCGCATGAGGCCGACCTCATTCCCGCCGGCGACGCGCCCACCGCTGCCCTTGCCGCCGCTCTTCTTTACCTTGCCCATGCCCGCCAGAGCGCCGCCGGCGACGACCCGTTCGAAAGCCTCTCCGGCTTCCGCCTCAACGCCGCCCCGGTCCAGCGCGCCGTGCTGAAATTCGGCGAGGATCGCCACGCTCTCACCCGGCAAGGCGACACGATCAGCATCAGTGGAGAGCCGTCGGCCGTCGCCCACATCCGCCATGACGGCCCGGAACTGCACTTCACATTCGCCGGCCTGCCGGTGCGCGCCTTCGTTGCCGCCCATGGCCCCGGCGTGCAGGTCTGGATCGGC
>JBGSUF010000364.1:0-2150 GCA_041736285.1 Hyphomonadaceae bacterium
CGCTGACCGCTTCCGGTGCCCCCGTCAGACCCTTTGGAGCCGCCTCGTGACCGCTCAGAACCGCCCGCTTTCGCCTGCAGACCGCCTCTGCGACGCCCTGACCCGGCTCGCACACACCGTCGATGCTCGCGCGCTGGCGGGGGGAGATGACAGCTACACCGCCCGGCTCCTGTCGCGCGGTCCCAACAAGTGCGCGCAGAAGCTGGTCGAGGAGGCCGGGGAACTGGCAATCGCCATCGCCGCCGAAGGCGAGGCCGAAATCGCAGCCGAAGCGGCTGACCTCATCTATCACCTGCTCGTCGCCCTGCGCGCGCGCGGCGTCAGCACCGACATGGTGGCTGACGCGCTGGCCTCACGTCAGGGCGTCTCTGGCCTTTCAGAAAAAGCGTCGCGAAATCCGGACGCTAAACCCTGAATGTCGCCGACAAGGGCGCATGATCGCTCGGTTTCTCGCCGCCGCGCCAGCGCTTGTGGATGACATAACTGTCGGACTGCATCTGCGCCATCGCGGCGTCATTGGCCCAGATGTGATCGAGCCGCCGCCCCCGGTCGGAGGCTTCCCAGTCCTTCGCGCGATAGCTCCACCAGGTGTAGAGCCTGGGCTCTGGACCATGCTGGACGCGGGCGATGTCATGAAATCCCGCCGAGCGTCGCGACTGTTCGAGGAGGTCGGTCTCCACCGGCGTGTGACTTACAATGTTCAGGAGCTGGCGGTGTGACCAGACATCGTTTTCCAGCGGCGCGACATTCAGGTCGCCGACAAGGACGCGCGGTGCGCCGTCGCACGCCTGCAGTCCGGAATAGGACTCTCCCAGCCGGGCGAGGAAGTCGAGCTTGTGGGCGAATTTCGGGTTGATCTCCGGGTCCGGCTCATCGCCGCCTGCCGGAAGGTAGATGTTGTGCACCTCCACCCCTTCCACCCGCGCCGCAACCACCCGCGCATGACCCTCCCGGCACAGTGGCGGCGCCTCCAGCGCGGTGAGCGGATACCGGGACGCGATGGCCACCCCGTGCATGCCCTTCTGCCCGGCAATCAGCACATGGGGGAGACCCATCTCCCGGAAGGCTGCGAGCGGGAATTCCCCTTCGCGGCACTTGGTTTCCTGCAGGCAGAGCACGTCAGGCGCGTGCTCGGCGACAAAGGCTGCAACATTCGGCGCACGCAGGCGGACCGAGTTGATGTTCCAGCTTGTGATGCGAAGGTTTTTCATAGCGGTGGTTTCGGGCGATGCCCGGAAAAAGGCAAGAGCTTGCGCGGGCGGGCGCATGAGGTCGCAACAGAAACATCGACGCGCCCGATCGCGAGGACCGGGCGCGCCTGACGTTTGCACGTCATGCCGGGAGGGGGCCGGCAGATCGCCGACGGGGCTGCCCTGGACTCAGGGGGGGAGGAACTCCGGGGCGCTCTCCGCCGTCCTCAGTGATTTTGTGCCGACCCCTTCGGTTTTCAAATGACGCTTTGGTAATCGTCAGGATACGGTCAAGATGTCGCAGTTTGCGCGGTTTTGCCCATGTCTTCGACGCTTCTTCAGCGCCTGTCATCCCGCTCGCGCGTGTCACGCTCATCGCGCAGCACGAACAATCGCGGGTCGAGGCGAACGCCGGTCTCGGTGCCCTCCAGCACGACGGTGGTGTAGGCACCGAGCGCGTCGACCGTCTCCCAGCGCACCAGTTCCCAGTTGGCCTTTGTGAAGACCAGCGACAGCTCACCCTCATATTCGCCGTTGGGATCAACCACGGTGATCGCTGCCAGATCGTCCGACTGGCGGACCCGCGTGATGGTGGCGCTGCCGTCAAAGCTGCCATCATTGGACAGGACGGCGGCGAGCGGCGTCGAGGCCAGCGGATAGCGGTCCACCGATTTCAGTTCCGAATCCTCGATGGCGAGGGTGGCCCCGTCGGCGACGATCAGCATCGGCACCGGGTCATCATAGTCAAAGCGGACGCGGCCGGGGCGGCGGATCGCATAGCTGCCGGTCGAGACGCTGCCGTCCGGATTGTACTGCGTGAAGCGGCCACGGGCCGTTTCCACTCCGGCGAGCGCCGCGCGCGCACGGGCAATGATGTCCGCATCAGGCATCGGCGCGGGCGCAATCTCCACAGGTGCAGCCTGCGTCAGCGGCGCGGCCACGGTGGGTGCGTCCGACGGG
>JBGSUF010000001.1:0-5460 GCA_041736285.1 Hyphomonadaceae bacterium
GCCCCCGCAACACGACGGGCCTCGCGCCGCCGCTCACCTGCGCGCGGAACACCTCCCGCGTGACGCCGCCCAGTTCGAAGGCCGGACGTGCTGCGGGCAGAAGGGTATCGGGCGAGATCGTCTGCATGCGGCAATCCTTGGTTGTCTCGGTCGTGCGAACTCTGCGCCGTGCGAATGTAACACGCACCATCCGCCCAACGTCAGAAAAAAGGCGTGTCCCCGGTGAAGGGACACGCCAGTTATCGCCCCAAAGAGGAGGGGATCAGAAGTTGAAACGTGCCGAAAGCGTGATCCGGCGATCATTCTGGAAGGCCGACCGGAAACCGCGACGCTCGTCCGAGTTCGGAATGAACGATGTGGTCGTCGTGATTTCGTTCAGCAGGTTTGCACCCTGCAGGCCGATCTTGAGGTTGTCGTTGACGGTGTAGAACATCGACGCGTCCAGCTGCCCGCTTTCTTCCTGGAAGATCGGGTAGAAGGGCGTGATGACGTCACGCGGTGTCACCAGATAATCGCTGCGCCAGTTGTAGGCGATACGCGCAGAGATCGGCCCTTTTTCGTAGATCGCAGCAATGTTGTAGTTGTGCTCCGACAGGCCCTGCAGGGGCAGGTCACCGAGATCGACGAGCGCGTTGTTGGCCGCCGGTTCGGTGGCAGTGTTGCTGACGCCGCCCGACTGCACACCCGAGCTGTCGATATAGGTGTAGGTCGCCTGCATGCCGAAGCCGTCGAACGGCTCGGGCAGCATGTCGTAGAATTGCTGGTAGGCAATCTCGATGCCCTGCACCTTGCCGGTCTCGTCAGAGTTGGTCGGCTGACGTGTGTAGACGTTGTCGATCGTCACACCATTGTTGGTGAAGGAAATATCGCCCTGACCGGTGACGATGATGTTGTCGATCTCCTTGTAGAAGGCCGAGAAGGTCAGCGAGCCGACACTGTCGAAATACCACTCGAACGACAGGTCATAGTTGTCGGCTTCAACCGGCTTCAGGAAGGGGTTGCCGCCCGAGGACGCAAACCCGTACCAGCCATCGGAGAAGCCCGCCGGCGGAGCATCGGCTTCCGGCGTGCGCGGATCATCCTGCGTCAGCGGTGTGATCGTGAAATAGTTGCGCATCAGGCCGAGATCGGCCCGCGAAATGCCCTTCGAGTAGGCGAAACGAATGAGCATTTCATCGTTCAGCCCAACCTTGACGTTGAAGCTCGGCAGCCAGTTGTCATAATCGTTCTCGGAGGTGACCAGCGGGCTGGAACCGTCCGCAAATGCCCGGATCGCCGCTCGCTCCTCAGCAGGCAAGGCGCAGAATGCGGGCGGGTTGAACACTTCGCCCGGTTCAAGGTCGGTCGGCGTCAGGCAGCGGTTCTCACCGAGCGGCGAAGCAAGGCCGAAGTCGGTGGGCAAGCTGCTTCCCTCGGGGAAGTTGAAGCCGCCCGCAGAGGAGAACGAGGTTTCGACATAACGAAGGCCGAAATTGCCATCAATGGTGACGCCATTGCCGAACGGATCATCCCATCCGAAGTCGACCTTGGCATAGAGCGCCACGGTTTCCTCAAGCGTCTCGTTGATCTCGCCCGGAAGGTAGGGTGTTCCCGGCACGACCCCGTCACGCTGTGAAAGCCGCCGCCATCCGTCGCCGCCGCCCGGAGGGGCACCGGTCACGCCGCCATTGGCGCGCCATTGCGCGACAATCAGGTCAGCCAGATCAGCGCCCGCGCCGTAATTCTGCGCGAGGTTGAAGTTCACATAGGGGAAGGCTGGCGGGGTGGTCGCATCACCGCGCTGGAAATTCTGCCAGTTGAAGTTCCGGATCACGCCCTGCGGCGCGCCGATCTCATCCAACCAGATCGGTCCGCCATTGCCCCAGATTTCCGACAATGCACCCCAGTTGTAGGTGGTGAAGCGTGTCGTCTGGTCGCGTTCCGACCAGCGCGCACCAAACCGCACGGATTTCACAAAGCCTGCATCGTCCATGAAGTCGTATTCGACGTCGGCGCGGAAAGCCCGCTCTTCGCCTTCATTGTCCTCAAGGTGGTCCATCGCGGCCCGCCAGAAGGTGTTGAACGGATCGGAGAAGCTGTCATTCGGCGCGTCGAGATAGACCGGGCAGGTGTTTGACGAGCCGGCCGGCACCGAGCAATCCACGTCGGCTGGGTTGCTGCCGCCATTTCCGGGGATTTCGTTCGGGGCGAAGTAGCGGATGTCCGGAATGTCCGAACGCAGATCCAGCCCGACGTCCTGGAATGTCGATCCCCAGATGCCGAAGTCGATATTGGTCGATTCAGACTGGATATACTGATAGTCCAGATTGACCGCCCAGCGATCATTCGGGGCCCATTTCAGGTTGAACGACGAATCCTGCGTCCAGTATTCCTGCTCGACATCGCGGCGGACATTGTTTGCTTGCAGACCGTAAACCGGCGTGCGGCGCCCACCCTCTTCAACCGGCGTACCCTGGTCGGCGCGCCAGCCGATCGGGGCCGAAATGGTTCCGAAGCCGAACAGATCCTGCGAGTCGAACCCGAATTCCGTTCCCGGCACGAAGAAGAAGGCCGTGTCGCCAACGTTGTCGGTTGCGATTTCCGAGACGTGTTCAGTCCACGACACCGAAGATTCCGAACGCAGGAATTCTGCGGTTGCGAGCCACTTCTTGTCCGTGCTTTCCCACTGGACCGAGCCGCCAAAGCCAATCCGCTCGCGGTCATAGTCCTGGGTCCGCAGGGCTGCACCCTCGGGCACCCAGACGCGATTTGGGGCGAGGTCATCGCGCGGCTGGAAGCTCGACCCTTGCGTGCCGTCCGAGCGCGTCTTGAGCTGCGAGCCAACGGCGCTCAGCAGGAGGCCAAACTCACCAATGTCGGTTTCCCAGCGGTCGCTGTAGAGGATCGAACCGGTCGGCGCGGTCTCTTCGCGGAAATCCGCGTAGTTGAAGTCAATCGTGCCGGCGATGATGCGGCCAGAGCTGTCAAACGGCTTGCGCGTGACAAGGTTCACCGTGCCCGAGATGCCGCCCTCGATCAGGTCGGCGGTCTGGTTTTTGAACACCTGGACCGAGCCAAGCAGTTCCGGCGCCACGTCGGCAAAGCTCAGGCCGCGGCCGCTGTCGGCCGAAAACGAGTCGCGTCCGTTGAATTCCGAACGCACAAAGGTCAGGCCGCGAACAACGACGTCCTGGCCTTCGATGGAGAAGTGGTCCGGGTCATCGGCGGCGGCGAAGCGGCTGATGCTGACGCCGGGCAGACGCTGCAGAGCTTCGGTGACCGAGCGGTCCGGCAGCGCGCCAATGTCCTCGGAGGTGATGGCGTCGACGAAGGTGTCGGCCGTGCGCTTGATGTCCTGCGCCGATTCCAGCGAGGAACGGATGCCGCGAACAACGACCACGTCCTGGCGGGCGACGTCGTCGTCAGCCGCGTCCGAAACAACGCCGCCTTCAACGGCGACCTCTCCCTCGGCCGGCGCGTCCTCGACGACCTGGGCCGCCAGCGGTGCGCAGAAGGCCAGCGAAAAGGCCGAAACGCCGCAAAGCAGCGCACCGAGGCGCGCCATGCGGATTCTGTCAAAAAGGTTACGGTCCTGTAGGTTCACTTTTTCCTCCCTGTGCCATCTCTATTGTGTACGCGCGGAAACAACCCACGGTCAGACAGCTTGAAAAGACGGAAACACGAAATGTTTGCGCTATCAAGAGGCTTGAAACAGATGATGTTAGCGGTAAACTCAGAGTGTAGCAGATTAGCAACGAAATGCGGTCTGCAAGCTCGCTTTGGGCCATTTCCGCGGTCCGCCGACCGCGCAACCGCAAGGAAATGAGATACAGGTGAACACGCAAACTCCAGTTGATTCGAGCGCAATGTCCGGTCGCGGGCTTGAAAGGCTCGTGATTGTCGGCGGCGGCACCGCTGGCTGGATGGCGGCCGCGGGTCTGTCGCACCTGTTGTCACCCCTCGGCGTGGCGATCGAGCTTGTGGAGTCTGAAGACATCGGCACGGTCGGCGTCGGTGAGGCGACGCTGCCGCACCTCAAGCATTTCAACGACCGCCTCGGTATAGACGAGGCCGAATTCATGGCCTTCACGCGTGCCACCTTCAAGCTGGGCATTCAGTTCTGCGACTGGGGCCGCATTGGCGACGCCTACATCCATCCGTTCGGGGAGTATGGCCGCGAGAGCGGCGGTGTCGAGTTCCACCATTACTGGTTGCGCGCTGCCGGTGCGGCCCGGCCCGGCCGGATCGACGCGTGCAGCCTGCCTGTCATGATGTCGGAGGCCGGCCGGTTCGGCTTCCCGTCAACCGACACCGATGCCGTGATGGGCTCGTTTTCCTACGCCTATCAGCTTGACGCCAGCCGCTACGCCGTCTTCCTGCGCAACTTTGCCGAGGCCCGCGGCGTTCAGCGCACTGAAGGCCGCGTCGTCGGTGTCCGTCGTGACGGCCAGACCGGTGACATTGCCTCCCTCACCCTTTCAGACGGTCGTCAGGTCACGGGCGACCTTTATCTCGACTGCTCGGGCTTTCGTTCGCTGCTGCTCGGCAATGAACTCGGCGTCGGTTTCGAGGACTGGTCGCAATGGCTGCCCTGTAACACAGCCGTCGCCGTCCCTTGTGAGACGCGCGCGCCGCTGGTGCCCTACACCCGCGCGACCGCCCGCAGCGCCGGCTGGCAATGGCGCATTCCGCTGCAGCATCGCTCCGGCAATGGCCTTGTCTTCTGCGACGCCTTCATGGACGTCGACACCGCCGCGCAGAACCTGCTCTCTTCTCTTGAAGGCCCCGCCAGCGCCGACCCGAAGGTTTTGCGTTTCAAGGCCGGCCGGCGGCTGAACCAGTGGCAGAACAACTGCATCGCGGTCGGCCTGTCGGGCGGTTTCCTCGAACCCCTGGAATCGACCAGCATCTATCTCATTCAGGCCGCGATCACGGCGCTCGCCGAGATCCTCCCGCAGGGCCCGGCCGGCCCGGCAGAGCGTGACGAATTCAACCGCGTGCTGGACCTCGAATACGAGCGCATCCGCGATTTCCTGATCCTGCACTATCACGCGACGGAGCGCGATGACACGCCCTTCTGGGACCATGTCCGCAACATGCAGGTTCCGGACTCTCTGGCCTACAAGATGGAATTGTTCCGGCGCCGCGCGGTTGTGGTCGAATACAAGGACGGATTGTTCCTTCACCCGAGCTGGATCGCGGTCTATCTCGGCCAGCGTGTCCTGCCGCAGCACCATGATCCGCGTGCCGACCGGATGGCCAGTGCGCAGCTCTTCCGCGCGATGGACGAAATGGAATCGCTGATCGGCCGCACCGTTGCCGGGCTGCAATCGCATAAAGAAGTCTTGTCGGCCTACTGCCCCGCTGAAATGGTCTGAACATGACCGCAAGCACCGCCCCCATGCGCATCGTGATTGTCGGCAGCGGTGTTGACGCGGCGCTGGCGGCTTGCCTGCTCGCGCGGACCCTGCCCCGCGAGCG